>DHWH01000028.1:22360-33200 GCA_002413065.1 Patescibacteria group bacterium UBA5187 | reverse complement strand
ATTCGGTAAAACAATAAAATAAATAATATAAAGAAAAGAGCGCCGCCAACAACTTTGTTGGGGCGCTCGCTTGCCAATCGCGTGAACACTATCGGTAGATGTCAATGAGGATCGCTCAAGACACAATTCGGGTTCAGCTTACCAACGATCGGCGGGATGTGTGACCATCTCGTGCTGTGGCGAACCATGGCGCGTAACTTACGGTGCGTGCGCCGGTTTGTTTCGCATTTGCCGCTAGAACGGACGTCTCCGGGTAACGCGGCTTCCGAGATGCGTGAGATATTGCGGCAGGTCCAAACTATAACCTCCTCAAGTACCTCACGGGACGGTTCACACTGCATGCGCTCGGATGAGTCAACTCACTCAAAGTTCCGATCGCTCTGGTGGTAGTATAGCACACCTGAAATATTTGTCAAGTGCACGTGCTACCTCTTACTTATCATCGTCTTCTTGTATGTATCCAAATGTTGAAGTGCGATACCAGTCCCCTTCACGACACAGAGTAACGGTTCATCCGCCAATTGCGCTTTGACACCGGTGCGGCGGAATACGAGTTCAGGAAGATTGCGGAGCAAAGAGGAGCCGCCGGTCATGATGATTCCTTGGTCGATAATATCCGCGGCCAATTCCGGCGGAGTTTCCTGCAGGACGTCTCGAACGGCTTTGATCATTTCGCGAAGCGGTGTTGCGATGGCTTTTACTATTTCATTGGTTTTAATTTCTGTAGAACGAGGCAGACCGGAAATAAAGTCGCGGCCTTTCACCATCATCGAAAGTTCCTGATCAAGAGGTACGGCTGATCCGATATTTATTTTTATAAGTTCGGCCATGTGATCGCCGATCGCTAGATTGAACGTTCTCTTAACATAGTCCGCAATCGCGACATCAATTTTATTTCCTGCGCATTTTACTGAAGTGGAAGAAACGATGCCTCCCAAAGAAATAACCGCAACGTCTGTCGTTCCTCCGCCAATATCGACAACCATGTGTCCCTTTGCTTCTTGAATGGGAATGCCTGCACCGATAGCCGCCAAGATAGGTTCTTTGACGACGAAAGCATTTTTGGCTCCGGCGCGTATGGAAGCTTCGATGACGGCGCGGCGTTCAGTCGATGTGATCGCGGCCGGTACCGAGACCATAACTTCGGGTTTGAAAATATTAAAACGGCCGAGAGCTTTGTCGATGAAGTAACGCAGCATCGCTTCGGTCACGCGATAATCCGCGATGACGCCGTCGCGCATCGGTCGGTACGCAATGATGGTATCCGGTGTGCGGCCTATCATTTCCTTTGCGCCGATTCCCACCGCCAAAACTTTCTTGTCTATTTCGGAAACGACAACTACCGAAGGTTCATTGAGGACGATTCCCTTTCCAGGAACAAAGACAAGCGTATTGGCCGTTCCCAGGTCTATGCCCAATTTCGGAGAAAAAATACTCATGAGTGGCACTATAGCATAAATGGTTAACTTATCCACAGATGGATTGTGTCTTGTTACGTATAGCATATATGCTATACTTGTACCCATGAAAACGGCCACAAAAAACACATCAAATACATCCCTTGAACTTATTGGCTCACTTATTACCAAGCTCCGCGAGAACCGCGGCATGACACAATCTGACCTGGCAAAAAAAATTGGCACGACACAGAGCGTCGTTGCGCGCATGGAAACAGGCGAGCAAAATCTTTCCACTAAAACACTTGCACGGATCAGTAAGGCGCTCAACCAGGAAATCATCAGTTTCTCGAAAGGCGGAAGCGTTAATTTCAAAATCGAAGGAGGTCACAAACTGAAAGGAGAAATCACTGTGCGCACTTCCAAAAACGGTGCGCTTGGTGTGATGTGCGCTTCCCTCCTTAACAAAGGCAAAACTACAATCAAAAATGCCCCTCGCATCGAGGAAGTGTTCCGCATCATCGAAGTAATGCAATCCATAGGTGTCGTCTGCGACTGGAAAGGCAATGATCTCGTCATTACACCGCCCAAGCACATAAATACTACGACCATCGGCGACCAATCCGGTGCCGGCACACGTACGCGAAGCTGCATCATGCTCATCGGTTCACTCATTCATCACAGCAAGAATTTCAAAATTTCCCAACCGGGCGGCTGCAGACTCGGTTCGCGTACAGTAAAGCCGTACGTGTACGCCCTTGAGAATCTCGGTGTCAAAATCGAGACAACTTCGGAGCATTACCACGTCTCTCACAACGGACTCAAAAAAGATCGCGAAATTGTGATGTACGAAGCCGGCGATACCGTGACCGAAACAGTCATCATGGCCGCTGCACTTGTACCTAGCCGGACCGTGATCAAATTTGCCTCTGCCAACTATCAGGTTCAGGATGTCTGTTTCTATCTCGAACAAGCCGGCGTACGCATCGAAGGCATCGGTACTTCTACATTGATCATCCATGGCGTATCATCAATTGATACTGACATTGAATATGCACTCGGCGAAGATCCGATCGAAGCCATGTCCCTCATCACCGCGGCCATCGTTACGAAATCTTCGATCACCATCGAGCGTTGCCCCATCGACTTTCTCGAACTGGAACTGTTGAAACTTGAGAAAATGGGATTGAAATATAAAATTACCAAACGATATGTCGGTGAAAATGGAAAAATTAAATTGGTAGATATTCTCACGCAACCTTCGGAGCTCGTTGCACTCGAAGAAAAGATACATGCGCAGCCATACCCCGGACTCAACATGGACAATCTGCCCTTCTTTGCACTCATCGGAGCTTTTGCAACCGGCGAAACATTCATCCATGACTGGGTATATGAGGAACGTGCAATATATTACAAAGAGCTCGACCGTCTCGGTGTCGAAACCATCCTTGCCGATCCGCACAGATTTTATGTGAAAGGTCCTGCACAACTCAAGGCTGCCGAAATCATCTGTCCTCCGGCATTGCGTCCTTCCGTTATCATCATGCTGGGAATGCTCGCCGCCCCGGGAACTTCCATATTGCGCAATGTCTATAATATAAATAGAGGATACGAAGATTTGGCTTCGAGACTGAATAAGATTGGCGCAAAGATCGAGACATTCAGGGATTTGTAGTCTTCGGAGATCTTTAATAGAGACCTGACCTACTTAGAATGGGGTAATTAAAATCGCCCGAGGATTGAACTCGGGCAATTCGCATGCATCTTGAAGCTTCAAAACCTTTCGAGCTCCTTGCACGTCCTCGTCAGCCATTTAGTGGCATATCCCCAGATAACAGCCATTGTTAGCATCAAAAGGACATGACACATAACAGTATGGACGTTCTCGAGTGAGCGTGCACTCCCTACAAGCATTGCGCTGACCCACAGGCCTGCGCCCCAATGAAGCATTTGCAGACACAGGTTGGTATTGTCCAATTTTAATTTTGGATTCGCCCACACAACTGCGACACCGGACACCGAGGCTGCAATAAGCATTGTGCTTGCTGCAATAAGTAGCAACCAATAAACGACAAACAGAATAATTTGCATGATTTTCTTTCTTACATACCATCTGTAAATGGGCTGTATTTTGTTAAGAACTGTTGTTTATTTAATGCTTTACAGAGCATTTTTACAATTATGTACTATATATACACTATTGTCAAGTCAGGTTTTTGTACAAAAATAAGGTATAACTATAGACATGAAAGCCCGAAATAGCATGAACATCATTACCGTCATTCCCCTCACCCGTTCAAAGATAGCTTCTCATCTGTCCTATTTCACCGCATCTGACGTTACTATAGGTGCGATCGTATCGGTGCCTCTCAGGTCCAAATCGATTCACGCCATCGTGACCAAAACCGAGCATGCGGCAGATTTGAAAATGGCACTCAAGAATGCGCCGTTCGAGATTCGAAAACTTTCCAAAGTCAAAGCCACCGTATTTTTTCCTGCAGCATTCATTGAAGCGTGTACACAACTTGCCGACTACTATGCGACAACGATCGGCGCTGTCATAGATACTGTGATCGCGGATTCGCTTTTGGAAAATGCGAGCAAGATTCCTCCGCCACTGCCTGCGCAGGCAACATTCGGAATTTCCGAATCCGCCGCACTATCGCCGGCATCACGAACATCGCACGCACCAAAAGCGCGGGCCGACTCGGAACGCGTATACGCCATACAAGGCGATGATGCAGACCGTATGAGCTCGTGGCGCAGCCTCATACGCCAGGAGTTTGCGAAAAAAAAATCAATCGCAATCTATGTGCCGACTATCGAGGAATGCGGGAATATATTTGCGGCATTGGAAAAAGGGATCGAAGGGTATATTTTCAAATTGAACAGCAGTCTCTCGCCGAAAAAAGTGGTTGATACCTGGCAGATCATCGCGGAAACGGATCATCCTGTCGTCGTCATCGCTACCGGATCATTTTCGCTTCTGCCGCGCGGCGATATCGAGACGGTCATCATCGAACGGGAAAACGGCCGCGGCTGGATCTCGCAAAAAATGCCGTATTTGGATATGAGGCATGCGCTGGAGATGATTGCCCGCACGCGCCGGCAAACTGTGTACATCGCGGATAGCCTGCTTCGAACCGAAACTCTGGAACGGCTCGACACTGAAGCCATCGACCAAGGTTCGCCTTTCAAATGGCGATCCATATCTACCGCAAAAGATACGCTGGTCGATATGCGCGTATACAAAGGGGCTGAAAATAATTTCAAGGTCATTTCTCCTGAACTTGAAAAATGTATACGGATTAACCAGGAAGAAAATACCCATCTGTTTATCTTGGCCATTCGCCGCGGCGTTTCCTCCATGACGGTCTGCAATGATTGCGAAACTATCGTAGGCTGCCGACAATGTTCGGCGCCGGTTGTCCTGCACACGTCGCAAGGGACGGGAAAAAATTTCTTCATGTGCCATACATGCGGGGAACGCCGGAATGCAGACGAGACATGCCTCGTATGCGGAAGCTGGCGGTTGACGCCGCTCGGCATCGGCATTGACCGGGTCTATGAGGAAATAAAGAATAAATTTCCAGGCATCGACATATCCAAGATCGACGCGGATACGACCAAGACCGATAAAAAAATTACCGAGGCGATTGATGCATTCAAGAGCAAACCGGGAAGCATACTCTTGGGCACAGAAATGGCATTGCCACATCTCACTGAAAAGATCGATCATATCGCCATCGCTTCGCTCGATTCGCTTTTTTCTTTGCCTGATTTTCGCATCCAGGAAAAAATAATGTATACCCTGATCCGTTTGCGCACCCAGGCCGAACGTTCCATTCTGGTCCAGACGAGAAAGCCTGAGGAAAAAGTTTTTGAATACGGACTCAAAGGGAATCTGTCCGATTTCTTCAGGGCAACCGTTGCTGAACGCAAAAATTTTAAATATCCTCCTTTCTGCAATTTGATAAAAATAACCATCGAAGGTACGAAAGACGCCATCGCCGAACAAATGGGAACTATTCAGAAACTGGTCGAACCGTACGAGATCGACATCTTCCCTGCCTTCACATCGACGGTTCGGGGCAACTCTCTCATTCACGGGCTTCTCAAAATCGAACCGCATGCATGGCCGGATCCGGAACTGGTGGCGAAGCTCCGCTCACTGCCTCCAGGGGTTTCAGTGAAAGTGAATCCGGAGAGTCTGTTGTAAAAGAATGCGCGTTGTAATTGAATACAGCGTGTAAATAAAAAAATAGGCTCAGATTTTCATCCGAACCTGTTGCGAAATATCCTGTGGTTATTGAAGCAAACTAGCATATACAGCACTCATGGCAGTGCGAAGACTGTACCGATGACAACGAGTTCTGATTCGTTCTTGAAACGTTCGGCTACACCGTCCACCCCGATTTTTTGAAGCCATTGACCAGCAAAGAGTTTGCAAAATTCTTCCACTTCCTCATGCTGGTTTTTGGGTAAAATGTTCAGTGGTGGAGTCGCTTTGAGATCGTGATGGAATGTGTGTGCCATCTCATGCCCAAGAGCCATTGCTTTTCTTGCGGGAGACAATCCCTCATCAATGGCTACGAAAAAATTGTGGTCATCCCCAAGGCCCAGCCCACCATTACTGAACAGGAGAGGAACAATTCTAATATGGGTGATTCTTCGTGACCACAACTGTTCCGTAATTTTAATCTTCGAACAATTTTTCAAGAATTCGTCGGCGTCCCGAGTAAATGGAAACTGTGGAAACATAATTGTAAAGTTCATTCATGGCCTTTCATTTTTATCTTTGTACAACTGGAATAATTATATCAACTTATGTGAGGTTAGTCAAGTAGAATTGTACACGAAAGTTCCTCAGGTACCCGACAATAAACTTTTATTATCCAAGACTAGCTTTGCGTAAGTGTACCCTTATTTGCTATATTTCTTTCATGAAAGAGATCATCCAGCGAGACAATCCCATCCTGCGCGAAAAAGCAGTGTCTATTGCTGTAGGCGAGATTACCTCGGAAAAAATCAAGAAAATCATTGCGGCTATGAAAGATGCCATGGCTCTCCAGAAGGATGGCGTCGCTATTGCCGCTCCCCAGATCGGTGTCAGCCTGCGCATATTCGTCGTCTCCGGAAGCCTGTTGAAACAGGCCGACAAGAAATATCGCGGTGACGGAACTGACCTCGTTTTCATAAATCCGGAAATTATCAAGATATCGAAAGAAAAAAAGGAAGTCGAAGAAGGCTGTCTTTCGGTACGCTGGCTCTATGGCAAAGTAAAACGTTCTCTTCGCGTGACTCTCAAGGCATATAATGAAAAAGGCGAAAAGATCGAACGCGGCGCGAGCGGCCTTCTTGCCCAGATTTTCCAGCATGAGACCGATCACCTGAATGGTATCCTATTCATTGATAAGGCAAAAGAAGTATGGGAAATGACGGAGGAAGAAATTCGCGAGGTACGAGGCGTGCAGCTCTAGGAAGAAGATGCGGAGATGCGAGAAGCTTCAATTAACATGCAAAAAAATATTAATTTTATTTATTTCGGCTCATCCCGCCTCTCGGTCATTGTACTTGATGAACTTGAACGTGCCGGTTTACTTCCTATCCATGTTGTAACCACACCGGACAAACCTCAGGGACGAAAATTAATACTTACTCCCAACGTAGTCAAACAATGGGCGACCCAAAGAAATATTTTCGTATCCGATCCTGCAAAACTCGATGCCGCATTCATTGAAAATTTAAAAGTTCTCACGAAAGAAGAATCTTGCGAGGTATTCATCGTGGCTTCATATGGAAAAATCCTTCCTTCGGCACTCATTAGCATACCGCCTCAGCAGACGCTCAATATTCATCCTTCATTGTTGCCGAAATACCGCGGACCTTCCCCGCTCCCTTCCGCCATGCTCGACGACTCGAAACATACGGGTATTTCCATCATGAGAATAGATGAGGAAATGGACCACGGCCCAGTCATCGCGCAAAAAGAGATCACTGTGCGGGAATGGCCAATCTATGAGGAATTCGAGGAAATGATGGCTCAGGAAGGTGCGCGCCTACTCATCGAAATACTTCCCGGATGGATTGCAGGCACCGTACCTGAACGCGCACAAGATCATTCCGCGGCAACATACACGCGGAAATTCACCAAGGAAGACGGGCAGATCGATCTTGCCGGCGATCCATATGTGAATTTCCGCAAGATCCAGGCATTTCATGAATGGCCTCAGGCATATTTCTTCCTCGAACATAACGGAAAAAAAATCCGCGTCAAAATAACTCAGGCTTCATTCGGAAACGGCATGCTGACTATCGAAAAAGTCATTCCTGAAGGAGGAAAGGAAATGAAGTACGCTGATTTTCTCAAAGGAAAAAAATAAAACAATAGAACTGCGACACCTTATATGCCGGTTTTCTTTCCCCACGGCATCAGGCCTTTGACCAGATTTTTGACCCGGGCGCCGCTCCTGCGGATGAGTGAGATGCGCTTCCCTTTGCCCGAACGGATTTCGCGGAGAATTTCCTCGCGGACAATGTCGATCGCGGCATACAGATCATCTTTTTCCGCTTTGGCAAAAATATTCTTTCCTGCGCCGACAATATGGACTTCGGCTTTGAAAATGTCTCCTTTATGATGATGGGCGGTTGTTTTGGCAAGTTCGATATCGCACTGAATGGTCGGATCATTCTCGAGAAGATTTAGGATTTTTTCGAGTCGCTTGTCTACATATTCTGAAATGGCTGGAGTAAGGGTAATACCGGTAGTCTTGATGTGAGTATTCATAAATGTGATTATTTATTAATATATGGAAGTATACCACGAGCATTATTCGCTACTACGCACGTGAGAAATATGACGGTGCAATGGAAGTATGTTTACATGCCTGACGCCTTACTTTTGATTTAGTATGGCGAATATGTTACATTTTCCCATGTTGTGTTCTTTTCACAATTCATATTCCGGAGTAGCTCAGCGGTAGAGCAATCGCCTGTGAAGTTCTTTGAATGGTATAATCGAGATAATATCTCTATGCCAGACAAAAGAAAATACGCCGACCGACGAGAATCCTTGATAAAAGCCGTAGCAAAAAGACGGCGGAAGATTAAGGTCATGGCTCTTGAGTACAAAGGAGGTAAATGTAAGATGTGCGGCTATAACAGATGCCCTGCTGCGTTGGAACTTCACCATATCAATAAATCTGAAAAGAATTTTGGGATTGGTGATAAAGGTTACACGCGATCATGGGAAAAAGTGAAAGCCGAACTCGATAAATGCATCCTTCTTTGCGCCAATTGTCATCGAGAAGTCGGAGCGGGTATTACGCAGCTTCCAGGAGAAATCCTGGTCGAATAACGAGGTGAATTCGGGGAAACCCCATAGGGGCAATCCCGAGCCGAGCCTGCTTTTTAGCAGGAAGGTGTAGAGACTATCCTTTTCAGGAGTAGCCTAAATCAATAGATTGATGGCGAAGCCCCTCGTCCCTAAAACATGTTCGAATCCCACTTGGGGAGCGATATGTCATGGGAATGATATAGTCCGTCCCCATTGGTAACAGTAGGACAAACGTAAGCGATTGGTCACAGGTTCGATCCCTGTCTCCGGAGCCCTAGTGACGAAACCTCACAATTTGTGGGGTTTTGTCTTTTATTGCTTGATACTTTAGAGGTTCTAACCTTCTCTAATTCGTCCTCAACCGCCTGACGACTTTTTATGAGCGTCTTGATGAAAGAATGGTAATTTACAAAGACCTTTTTGCCTTTTAGGGTGAGGTTCGAGCCTAAACATGCGAGTATCGCTCTTTTGGCTTTATCGTCTCCTTTTTCAAACCAAATGTGGGCATAGCAGGCGAAGTCAAAAGTTCTTTCGGTGAGGTCAATCCACTCCAGGACCTGCTTATTTTGCACATTGAGTTGGTCTTCGAGGATCAGCTTCTTCTTTACCATTCCAACCTTGAGTGTTTGGTATTCTTCGTTGGTAATGATTGCTCGTTCCTGGTTGGCTGGTGAGGTGAAGTTCAGAGTGAGTGACTGCAAGTTCTTGGTGACTTCTTCAAGCTCTTTGTGCTTGCCTTTGAGGACCAACGTGTCACTATCGACTTCTGTTTTTCGTAATTCATAGAGATGTTTGATTGCCCACGTCTTGAACCTTTCTGAAATAGTGATCTCGCTAAGCTTCCCTTTGATATCAAGTTCCAGGTTCTTGAGCTCGATGCACTGCTCAGGACACTTCACGTCTACTTTCTTCTTGGTGCAGTTGTAATAGATGTAGTGATGGACGTTGCCGTTCTTACATCGCTTTACCTTTGCCTGTGCGGTGATGCTACAACCGCAGTGTCCGCACTTCATGAGTGAAGTAAAGGCAAAGCTTTTTTCTGGCCTTGGCCGAGGTTGCATGGTCCTGCCCATGATGACCTGGACCTTATTGAATTCTTCTTCGGTAATCATCGCTTCGTGCGCTCCCTTATGCCATTCTCCACTCTTGTACGGATACTCAAACCAGCCGTAGTAAAAAGGGTTACTCAAGAGTGCATAGATGCCGCTCTTTGAGAGATGCTTGCCACCCATATGTCTGCGCTGATATGTTTTCAGATTCAACTCCTTACGAGCCACGTCCCACATTTGGCATGTGCTGTAATTACCACTGAGCATCAAATCAAACAATCTTTTTACTATGGGAAATCTACCAGGGTCCTTCATGATCGTTTTAAATCCCTTGTCTCTATCTGGTGTACTCATGTAGCCGACGGGACACATGCTCGGTAACCAACCTTCTCGGACCTTCTTGGCTAATCCTCTTTTTACATTCACCGACAAGTCTCTGATGTATTGATTCGCCATACCGAGTTCCACCTGCATCATAAGGACGTTATCTGTCGGGTAGTAGGTTCTTCCATACGTCACGATCTGTGCGATTGCACTTTGCTGGAGCATCCAACTTATCTGACCTCCGTCTACTGGGTTACGGGCTAGGCGGTCAAGTTTCCAACAAATGATTCCATTAGCTTCGCCTTTATAGATTCGCTCAAGCATCTTGTTGAAGATTGGTCTTCCTGGCTTCTTGGCTGACTGTGATTCCACCAGGATCCCAACGATAGCCAAGCCCTGCTCTTGTGCAATCTTAAGTAACTCATCTTTCTGGGCATCGATGGATGCCGCTTGTCTGTCTTCTGCTTCGCTCGACTTGCGGGCGTAGAGGAAGTATTTGATTGTGGGTGTTTTATTATTCATGGTTTTTATAATGTCGCACTACCTAGTCCGATATCTTCCTTGGATATGTCTTCTAGGGATAACTCATTTTGTGGCATTTGCGTGGTATCCAGTTCGATATTATTTTCCCGTAAATTTCCCGCTATTGCGGGAAACTGTGTGGTATCTTCTGAGATACTACGGATAGCCGTTTTTTCACCCTTTTCCTCGGGTGTATCAGGGCTATCTGAATG
>DHWH01000028.1:2206-22338 GCA_002413065.1 Patescibacteria group bacterium UBA5187 | reverse complement strand
GGTATGGTACTTACCTCTACATCTCCCTCATATGCTGTGCGAACGACAGTATTGCCAGAACCCTCTGGAATAGCAACTTCTGGACCCCTCTGGAATTTCTGCATTCTTCTTGCTAAGACATCGCCAATGCTAGTTAAAGAATTCGGATTGTTATTTATTTGGTTAGTTAGAGTATCAACGTTCTTCCTACGGACACCACGTCTTTTGATACTACGGAGTGTCACATCTGGATACTGCGCAAGACTATCAGTGAGCTTGATACGCTTACTTAAATGATCCAAGCTTTTCCAATAATCGGTTGATTGGAAGTAGTAAAGATTCAGTGTCTTGAACCCCTTCTTGCACTGGACCACGCCAATGATGCCGCACTCTTTGAGCAATCGAAGGGCATTTGAAATGTAGTTGCGATTCTTTTCTCCAGTATGCTTGATCAGTGTCTTAAAGCTCGGCCAGGCTGTTTGTGTTTCGGTATTGCAGTGAAAGAGCAGACCTTGATATGCGAGAGTGCACAGCTTTGGCAACTTTTCCATATAGCCATTCTCTACGTATTCGTTATCAACGAAGAATCTTGTGACCTTGCGTTTACCCCTTAACTTGGACCGATCCACCATCAGTTGAAGTTCCTGTATTTTCTTCAGATGATAGTGGCGGGCTATTTCTTCCTTTCTGTTTGGCAGCTGCCATTCTGGGTCTAGTGTGATTTCTTCCATATTCTTGTAACCACGCTTTCTTAATTGGTCGGTAGACGAAGTTAAAAAGCGTGAGTAAGTTAATTGCCTCATTAGCCAGAACATGATCAGGAAGGACCGTACCGGTTTCTTCCAGGTGTAGTTGCTTATATTCTTCTAGTGCGTGTTTGGTAAGCATAATGAGGGGTTCGACCTTTGGTAATTAGTTCTTCTGAAAAACAGAAAAAGCTAGACCCCCGTTGCAAGTGGTCCAGCTTTTTCCGTGCAACGGGAATGTTTATATCTTAGGGTTTAAAATGTGCAAAATTACGTGCATTACTTTCGGACCCTTCGATGTGTTAATCCTAAGCTTGTAAAATTTCCTAACTGTAGGAATTACTTTCTTAGGACTGTCCTTATCGTAACTGCGAAAAAATGCAAAATATGGTGCATTACTTTTTACCGCTTAAAATAAGGATTCTTTAATCCTAATGGTTAAAAGAATGCAAATTGGTGTGCATTACTTTTGCCCTTGGGACCAGATAAGTATGAGGTCCGAATAAGTGCAAATTAGTGGGTATTGGCCGAGACAACGTAAAAAGCCCTGAATAGGCTTTGAAAAGCCTACACAGGGCTGTTTAGGGGCTGAATATGGGGTTAGGCTCGGGCAGCTTCTGCAGCGATGTGTCCTGCAAAAGTCGTAATAAATGTCTTTAGGCTAGTGAGATCGCTCATGTCGGCATATTCACCAGTATCCTTGGCATTCTGTGGTGAGAGCATTATGCAAGCAGAAGTATAAAGCTGTTCTTGAACTAGTTTCTTACAAAGCACATTATATCGATCAGCATAAGACGCTCCTTTGAATTCTGGAAGTAGTGGGAAATGAGGAGACTTATCGTTGACCGGACTTCGTGACCCTTCTTGGTCCTCAACAAGCATAAGCCATCCGATAAATGGTTTCGGATTTTCTCCAAATGCACCCTCTCGATACGCAGTCCACAAATCATGAGCCGTACCAATAGCTTCTTCTGTACGATTATTGAAATTGTTTCCGAATGAACCTACTTGCGATTTAAATTCAAGAGCAGCAACTAATCTTCCTTCATTGAGGACCAATAAATCCCATTGCTTGGTTGGTCTAAAGAATCCAGGAAGAGTAACGACACGTCCGGAATAAATCACAGTTGCATTCTTGAGTCCATTTGCCTCAACCAAATCTGCCATAAGAGTTGCAAAACCATCCATGTTTTTACCAGCAGTAACAGCTCCACGAGTTCCTTGGTCAATTTTTCCTGCCTCTGCTTGCTGTTCAGATGCTGCGGTTCGATTACCCCAAAATGCTTTAACGGCTTCTCTGGCTTGTTCTTCGTATTTTACGAGGTTTATTGACATTATTTCTTAATGATAGCACGCTCCGCAGGTGTAAGTGAATAGAGAGTACAAACCGCCTTATCCCGAGCAATAGGATCATCATTACGTCCAGCCTTCTTAAGTTCGTTTCGTACATCTTTCGGTACATCTTTCCAATACGGAAGTCTGATACGTCGCAAGTATTGAGCTTGGAAACGCAGACAATTTCCATGCATGCGAGTTGAGTAGGTCTCAATAAAGAGTTGTGCAATTCCTGAAAGCAAGACAGCTCTAAGTGCCCGCAAGTCCCATCCATCCGAAGTGATGTGATAGAGATTATGATGAGGATAATATTTTCCTTCGTCGTAAACAATATTTGCATCGCCGGTTATATCAGGAATAAGAAGTTTTTCTCTTTTTACAAGTTCAGGATAAATACGATCGATGGTTCGATACCAAGCGTTCGGATTCTTTTTTGAAACATGACGCTTCATGATGGTATCTGAATGCTTATCAAGATATGCTCTAAGCTTTGTATAGTTCTCAAGCGAAACTAGTTTGCCTGAGTCATCAAAAGGATTGATTACTCCTTGGCCCCTCCATTCAATATTTCCGCCACGAATATCTTTTGTCATGATAAGCGGAAGCTTTCTGCTCGTTTCAACATCTAAACTTTCTAATGGGGCAATAAAAACATTATCTGCCCCCGTAGCAACACCTATTCCAACCTTGCAGCCCGTTTCTTCCAATGTAGGAAACTCTTTCTCTAATCTTCGAACCAAATTGAGAGCCTCTGACTCTTCGAGGGCCCATGGACCATTACCGATAGTGGCCGTCTTTATTGATGCTTTACCAACCAAATTTCCCTCAGTCAGTGAGTTAGCCAACTGTTGTAGAAAATCGAAATTAATTTCAGGTTTCTTTGCAAGATAAGTAGGACCGGAAGGTTCGTTGGCAATAACCGTGATAGCGGGGTAAGCGATCACATCTGAATGAAAAGCAGCTGTGCCCACCATGTCGATATACATTCGCAAATGAAACTTTCTTGCTACAAGATCTCGCAACGGACCGCCGTACTTATTTTTCATCCATCTATCTGCACAAATGAATCCCAACACCCCACCTTCGCTTAACAAACTTAGCGAATGCTCCATGAATGGAACATAGATATCTGCTCGATCATATATAGTTTCAAAACGACGACGATATTCTGCCAGCAAAGCTCCTGGAATCATTTCCTGTCTTATGTAAGGTGGATTTCCAACAACATGAGTGAAAGAAGAAGCAAATGAGGTTAAAAGGAAGTCACCCTGTACAAACCAAGCTTTGATTATTTCGTCACAATCTTTTGCAGCTACTCCTTTTTCTAAAAGCAGATTTGAAACCCTTGCTTTTGTTTTATCAAAAGAGTGAGCATGAAGCTCTATTCCACGAATACTGTTTATAAGTAATTTCGCATTTGGCTTTATATTTTGCTTTTGAACAGAATCGAGCAACCGTTCTATTGCTGGTATTAAAAAATCTCCATGACCGAATGATGGCTCTAAAAATCTAGCTTCCTGTAACTTTATAGCTGGTACATATCCAACCAAATCAAGTATAAAATTTACTACTTCTTTACGCGTGAAAATCGCCCCACGATCATCAGTGGAGGCTTGAGCTAATTCTTCAACAGCAGAGGCAACCGGAGATAGCCCTGGAAGAAACTCTTGTATTATTTTTTCTCTGTGGGTAACTCTCATGTTTTATATTTTAACATTTTTCAGCTCAAATGACTTACTCAATCTCAATTATTTTTAAATTCACGCCTTTTTGCCATTTTCCCGTGAATTTATGCTTAAAGTCACCCAAATTCACGGGTTTTTAGTCTAAAGGCTTGAATTGATTCATTTGCCTTTGGGCTCTTTCCATATCCTTCAGGACCTTTTTAAAGATTTGTTTGCTCCGTTTACTTTTCCTATTCTTGAAGACCATTTCTACGTCTTCATCATCCACGAAAGTTGCCAGCGAGATATAAGATGCTGCCAAGTATCTCATTCGGTCCTTTAGAGCCTTCTTCATTTTTGCCTTTGACTCTGGAAGAGATGAAAGCCGATTCAGTATCTCGTATCGGTTGAACGGAAACCTTACTTGTTCTGCAGCCTTGCGGACCGCATCCATATCTTCTTCCACAGTACACGAACATACCGAGAAGGTTCGAGGAAGTCCAGCGACACAAATAGACTTAGTCTAATTCTTTGTAATCTGCTTTCAAGAATCTACTTCTACGATTAAAACTTGCTATTGTGTGCTCTTGAATCTTAAGCTTAATTTGATTTTTTCTTTCCTCATTTTCAATTTTGTCTCTATTGAGAGTAAGGGTATATTGAAAATCTAGCTTATTTTCTTGTTCTGCAAGGAAATTTAAACTTTGAATTAAAGTATCCTGATCGACATCAAAGATGTTGTCATGTATCAAAAACATAGGATGTCTTTGCTTGGTATTCTTATTCATAAGCAATCCGATGTCATAGATAAATACTTTTGTTCTATCCACACTATGACTTCCATCATCAGGAATACGCAAATCAAGCTTAATGATTTGCTTGCTCGCCGCTGTTTTTACAGTAGAAATATCAAAAGACACTTCTGCATTGCCCATAATGTATTCATGGACCTCAGCGAGTGTTTTATTAAAATCCTTGATTTGTTTAGTGGTCTCGAAAATCTTTGTATCGAGCTCGGAAAACAAGTTATCTTTTTTAAGTTTCAGTACATCAACCTCTCGGTCTACTCTTTCATATTCATCAAGGTTTGCCTGCGTTGAAGCAAGGTCATCTTTTCTTTTGGTATAAGTGTAGAAGCTTTCTTTCAAAACACTTAATGAGTCCTTCTTATCAATATGTATGAGAATGTCGGCCCTTTGTTCGTCCAAAGAGTTAAGCTCTTCTTGAATCTTCTTAACGTCTATTCTAATTTCATCTGCTCGCTCATTAACAAGCAGGTTCTGGTACTTTTCAATTTTTCTTTTAAAGTCTAAAACTTCACTTATTGATTTAGAGACGATCTCTCCAAGCCCATCCTTAAACTTGTCATAGACAATCTGAATATCGCCTGTATTTACATTCTCAACCTTTGGCATTGATTCAATACGTCTAAGCTCATACCTCAAAGCGATCTGTTTGGTTCTTAGCTGTTCAATAGAAGAATCGATCTTTACCAGAGTTTCTTGGTTTTGCTGAAAAACAGGCTCTGTCCTAAATTTATTGAGGGAGTCCTCAACACGAGAGAGTTCTCGCTCTAGCGCATTCAACTCAGCCTTTACATCAGATATCTTCTTTTTACCCGAGTCCGTCAGTCTCTTTTTTAAATGACTCTGAGTCTGAGCCTTTTCTTCAACATCCTTAAGTATCCTCTTAATTTCTTTAACAAAAGAAGGATCGATTCCAAAAAGATACAGGTGAGTTTTTATTAAATCAGAATTTGGGATCTTTGCCCTTAAGTCATAGCAATTAACTATGTCTTTAAACTCAGAATTTTCATCTCGAATGAGCGGACCTATTAACTCTCTGAAGCCTGGTCTCTCAATTTTTTCCTCTTTGTTTTTTGCATAAAAAAGATTTGTCAGGTATAGCAACGCCTCATCTGCTGTCTTATACAAATTTACTTCACCATCAACTTCGATTGAAGGCTTGTCTGGTTCATGGATTGTTCTTTCGATAGTCACCTTCTTGTTGTTTATTGTCAGGTCGAGACAAATCTTCGTATCGTAAGCAAACTTATCAAAAGGAATTTTCATAACTCGACTTGAATCTGCACCCTTGAAAAGGCAGAAGTTAATAAACTCTACAGACATGGATTTACCCACACCATTCGTCTTTCTATCTTTTCGGGTTTCTGTTTCACTTTCCGAAACTTTTTCACCTAAAATAAGATTTATCCCATCTTTAAATTCGATAGGGTCAAATGTCTGCGGTATTGAATATAGTTTGATTAGCTTTATCATTTTTTATAAATATAGGGTTCAGCGAACTCAACCACTCCTGATTGATACAGAAAGATAAGAGAAAATATAATCTGTCGATAGTTTATTGACCCTAACTCTTGCTTAAGATTTAAGACGATATCATCAAGCATCATTTTCTGCTCCTTGGCTTTCGCTAACTTTTTCAACACCAAAAAACCAAGATAAGGAGAGGAGGTTTTTATTTTTTCATCTTTAGTAATCATATAAATTAATTTGGAAATACATTGCACTTAATTAACTCATCTAACACATAGAATCTTATAGCTTGGTAATCGTGTTTTTTGCCGTTTTTGCCAATCTCTGCGGCCAAATGTTCAGTTAAGTTATCCAAAGCTTTCTTCGGGTCACCATTGGCTTGGGTCAGAAGAACGTCACTTTTCATTCGGAGAAAATCTCTAAGAAATTGAATCTTAACGGAATCTAAACTCAGTTTTTCATCAACTTCATTACGAGCAAGGGAGTATCTCGGGAGTAAGTCAACGATTTGAGATTTAAGGAAAGGAGCTTCACTAGAGAAACGATGTTCAATTTTCTTCTGAGGGTCAGGTTCTTCCGTCCAAGTCTTTTTATCAAGTTCTTTATTCTCGCTAAGAAATACTACTAGGTCGGCTATGGTTTCAACTTCATTTGCAAGTACAGCCTCGCTCTTTCTGCCTTTCTGGCTATCTAGCTCCTCTTTGAGGACGGAGAGGATTTCGTCGATCTTCTTCACCGATAAAGGTCTGATGATTTTAACTAGGTCGGCCAAACAGATAATATCGTTAGCTGGATCAAAAGTTATATCCTTAGGAGCAACAATCTTTGCTTTAGAAGGTTTTTTGCTTGCGATGATTGTAAATCTTAATGACTTGAATTTTTTAGCAAGACCATGCTCGTCGAATTTCTTGATCGTTTCTTTAATTTTCTTGTTTGTACATTCGGAAGTGATCTGAACTGAAATCTGTTTCTTTTCATCACCTAAGTCTACTGATGGAAAATTGAGCTTTACAACGTTCAAGTTAACTAGATTCAAGTCGAATATTTTATTGAGGAGATTACAGAAAAAATCTTCCGAGTGACTATTTATATCTGTGAGACCATTGGAGTTGCTGATTTTGACAGAAGATTCAAGACGAGAAAATAACTAACTACATCGTTGATAAGATTCTGTCTTTCCATAGATACTAATTATAGTTCATTTTCTGCTTTTAATTAAGAGGGTAAAACTTTCAAAGAAACTTCTAGAATCTCGTCAACTTCTTACTCTAGATTAGAGACGCCTTGAGATTTTCCGCACCTCTTTTCGTGCTCACCAACCCCGAGTTCTTTGCCAGACCATCTGCCTATGCGAATGCCACACGATAAGCAAACGGTCTCACTTATTCCATCATAGTGTTCGGAGTGATCAAATTGATATTCGACCTGAATCACCTTGTCACTTCCACACTTATCGCAGATTGGTTTTTTAAAATCAGTCATATTCACGAACATACCTAGAAGGTCAGAAGAAGTCCAGTTCTTATTTTAATACTTCGGAGTTAAAATAATGACATGGATACAAATAATCTGAAGAACTTAATCTTCGTAGACTGTGAGGCTAACGGTAAGTGTCCGAGTATGGGAAAACTTACTGAATTTGGCGCAGTCGCATATCCCTCAAAGGCTACCTTTCATGGAGTATTGGTTGAAAGAAAGCCTGATCCAGAAAATCCTGAGTTCAAGGTGGCGACAGGTGTAGTCTTTGATGAAAAAGAAGTATTTGAGAAATTCGATGCATGGCTCCAGGAAGTGTGTGGTGAAGAACGCCCTAAGTTTGTCAGTGACAATCCAGCTTTTGATTGGCAGTGGATCAATGATAGCTTTCATCGGACCATTGGTAAAAATCCATTTGGATATTCCGCTCGAAGGATCGGCGACTTTTACGCTGGTTTAGTTGGAGACTTTAAAGATGCATCATCTTGGAAAAGACTTCGCATTACAAAGCACGACCATCATCCCGTTCATGATGCCATGGGCAACCTCGAAGCCTTCGAAAGATTGTTAAGTGGCGATAGGCCAAAGTAGGCTTGAATAAGATACCCCAGTGGACAAAAAGTACCGATTTTGTCCAATACACATGTTTTACTGGACAAAATTACCTTTTTTGCATATTCATCACGCTGTACTATGCAGAAAAGGAGTTTTTCGCATAGTGTACTGTGTATTTTGGTAAATTTACTTGATAGACACCTAAAGCCCTGACCAATCTTCTCCACATTGTGCGCAACGTTGCTTGCCGGTATGTTCAAACATATCAGTGAATTTGTTCGGCTGGTATATTTGATCCTCCTCGCTCCAGAAGAATTCATCATCTATAATTGTTTCTACCAGCTTGCGTTCACTGCCACAAGATTGGCATGCATGTTTTGGAAATTTTATACTTTTCTCATCCATATCCTGATCGTTGATCGAATACAGAAAGAAGTCAACTATTTGAGTTTGTAGACACCTTCACCTACGAATTCGAGATAGCCCTTGTCTCGTAAAAATTGTAGTTGCTGTCGTATCTTCGGCTTAATATTTTTGTTTTCCGGATGTATTACCTTTAAATCATTCTCAAATGAGTACACGTCAGCAAGGGTAAACTCTTTTTTATTGAGAGCATCGATGCAATTCATAATGTCTAGGATCCAACCCTTAGCATCAGCTTTCTTTACCTTCTTTAGGAATATAGTCTTCTGCCATTTTTCGAGAACATTTTCTTTTGCTATTTCCTTACCGTCTTCAATATAAAAAATCTGACCTGCTTTAGGTATCTTTGAAAAAAGAATGTTAGACCCAACCCAACCAGCCCTTCGAGCAGTTTCGGCAAGTGGCTTTCTTTCTTCTATCATTTCCGAAACAAAGAAGTGCTTTGGCACTACGAAGAAATCATTGACGTTTAAAGTGTCCAGATATCCCATAAAGAAAAAGTTTGGTTTCTCAGGCGAGCTAATACGCTTAATCATCTGGCTGTATGCACCAGCAGATACCTTTTTTCCAATCTTTCCATTTTTTGATTTTAATTCAAAGTCCTCAATACACTTTTTACAATAGAAATCTGCAACAGGCTTGTTGTTGTCATAGTTATCTACTGGACCACCACAACTAGGGCAATAGACTTCATTCATAACCCAACCTTCTGTGAGTACTCGGGCTTTCTGGCTCGTGCTTGTATATGATTTTGCTAGTTCTAAATCTAAAGAAAGCTTCATAAAATTAGAATTCCTTAGAGTCTCCTTCAATCATCACCACAAACTCTATCCCTTCAGGAGATAGTACCATGGCCGGAAGAACATGAGCAGATCCGAATCGTGTACCGTCATGTACTGGGAATACTTTCTTTGGCTTGAGAAGTAGTGCGTAATCGATTGCCTCACTTAATTTCATCCAAGGACCTGAAACTGGAAGCGCTAGAATTTCTACAGAACGTTCTGGGTTTGTAAAAGCATCACCAGGATACCAGAGCCTTCCGTCTATAAAGTAACCAAGGTTCGAAGACAAAGGGATGGTGCGGTGCATTTGAGCGTGCTTTTCTCCAATACCTGTAACAGAAATTTCACTGAGCAGTACTGTATCACTATGATTGATTTGTGTATGCTTTATCCCTTCTTTATCTAAAAGTTTACTTACTGAATTGTTTGAATAAATAACGGCTTGAGGATTTTTCTCCAAAATTACTGTGAGGGATTCAATATGGTAGTGGTCCTGGTGTTCGTGCGTAAAAAGAATGTAATCAATGTTCTCAATCTTTGAATGAGCCTCGATAGTATAACTACCAGGATCAGTAAGTATCCTTTTGCCTTTGGTTTCTATAAGGAGACAACAATGGCCTAATTTAGTAATTTTCATAATTTCATTTTATCATTTTTCAGTCTTTCTTGCTAAAATAGAAATACATGCCAAAAACCCCCACAAAAAAGTCAGAGACGAAAGATGGCTATTTGATCAAATATCATGCCAATGGAGTGATCTGGTCAAAAGGCAAAATGAAAGACGACCACCCACATGGATACTGGGAATGGTATCGAAATGACGGCAAGCTCAAGCGTTCTGGCCACTTTGAAAAAGGCCAGCCAACTGGAGACTGGACCACTTACAAAGATGGCAAGGCATATAAAGTGACGACTAAGAAAATATGATCAAAGAATACATAAACTATTTGAAAGATAATCCTCAAGGCTATTGGTTTAAAGCCAAACTTTATGGCTGGGGCTGGGTACCAGTGAAGTGGCAAGGATGGTGCGTTCTTCTTGTGTATGTTGCCATCCTTGTTACTCTTGTAGTCTCAAGAGAAAAAGATATACCTGGAAATCCTGACTCGGGAAGTAATTTCTTAGTATTTGCACTGCCAATTATTTTACTGACCGCCATTCTTATTTTTATCTGTTACAAGAAAGGAGAAAAACCTCACTGGCAGTGGGGACCCCGCAAGAAATAAATTACTATTCGCCATGGCATCGAAACAATCTACCGTAGATTACATATTGGACCAGGTCACCAACGCGGGTGAGGTCTCCGTCCGCAAGATGTTCGGCGAATACGCGCTTTACTGCGATGGAAAAGTGGTCGCTCTTGTATGTGATGACACGCTGTATGTAAAAATCACTGAGCAAGGAAAAGTATTTGTGGGAGACTCGTACAAAGAAGGCCATGCATATGAGGGGGCAAAGGTATCTATGGTGATCAATGAAGATAAGATCGAGGATCGAGAATGGCTGACTGAACTGATTCATATCACCGCAGAAAATCTACCACTTCCAAAACCAAAAAAGAAAAAGGTTTAATAATTTATGATACAATAGTCACATGAAAACACTTAAATGCGATCTATGCGAGGTAACAGCCGAGGGCGAAACATTTGAAGCCTGGATGAAAGCGCTCATGCCTCACTATATGGAAGCTCACGCTGATGTGATGAAAAACGCTAAAGAGGGAGATGAACAAAAGTGGATGACTGAAAACAAAGTACGATTTGATGCTGCTCCAGTAAAATAACTACTTTTCGTCCGGAACAAAATACAATGCTACAGAGTTCATACAGAACCTCTTGCCGGTAGGCTGTGGACCATCATCGAATACATGGCCGAGATGTGAACCACACGTATCAAGAACCTCAATGCGGTCATCGAGCAATCCTGTCTCTTTGCGAAGTACGAGTGCATCATCAGATATGGGCGCATAGAAACTTGGCCAACCAGTACCTGAGTCGTACTTCTGTTCTGATCTAAAAAGTGGCTTGTCACAGCCAACGCTATAGTACGTTCCTTTGCGCTTCTCGTGATTGAGTGCGCCAGTAAATGGGACTTCAGTTCCTGCTTCTCTTAAGACATGGTACTGCTCTGGAGTGAGAATCTCTTTCCAATGGTCCTTATCTGGGTCTTTACTCAAGTCGTTAATTACGGCATTTTCGGACATGCTTTGTGTCGGGAGAGAAGAGACTTGTTTGTAATATGCAACACCTAGTACAAGCAAAAGCAGTGCCAAGATAATGGGAATTGTTTTTGTAGATAGGTGTTTAAAATTATGCATATTGTTATTTTATATAACTATCAAAATATATTGCATGGCAGGTGTAACCGCCTACATTCTTCTGAAGATAGTCCTGGTGATAGCTTTCAGCCTTGTAAAAAGTGCTGAGCGGTTCCAAAGTCGTAACAACAGGATCCTTCCAGCGTTTTGATTTGTTCACGATGTCGATAAAGTTTCCTCCTTCTTTTTTCTCTTCTTCGTTTCCATAGAAAATAGCAGAACGATAGGATGTGCCTCGATCGCCACCTTGCTGATTGAGCGTTGTAGGATTGTGAATTTGAAAGAAGAAGTCGAGAAGATTTTTATACGATGTCTTTGTGGAATCATATTCAATCTCTACAGCTTCGGCGTGGCCTGGATGATTATCGTAGGTTGGATTCTCATTGGTCCCACCGGTATAGCCAACCTCGGTAGCAATAACGCCAAGCTGAGTTCTGATCAGATCCTCAAGTCCCCAGAAACATCCTCCTGCCAGCACAATTTTTTTGTTTATGTTTTCATTCATACTATTTGTCGTTAAAGTCTTCAAAACATACTGAGTTCATGCAATACCTTTTTCCCGTTTTTGTCGGACCATCTTCAAATACGTGCCCAAGGTGAGAATTACAGACTGCACATACTGTCTCTGTTCGTTTCATTCCATGAGAGATGTCATCAATATTCTTTACAGCTCCAGGAAGCGCTTCGTCAAAGCTCGGCCAGCCGGTACCCGAATCAAACTTTGCTTCTGCTTTAAAGAGCGGGTTGCCACAAGCGGCGCATTTATAGAAACCATCTTTGTCAGGATGAATTAATTTTCCTGAAAAAGGTGCCTCTGTACCTTTCTGCCGCAAAACATCATATTGCTCAGGAGTTAGCTTCTTCTTGAATTCCTCTTCATTTTTAGGCATGTTGTCATTCATATATTTTATAGTATTTAACTAATAATTTATCCGAAGGTAAAGGTGAATGCTTGTAATCCAGCTTTTGGCACTACGATGCGGAGTGTATGCTTTCCATATTCAGCATCTTGAATGAGTGGGTAGAGTGTCTCGTCTTTGATCAAGACTTTCTTTACAAATACATCATCCTTGTAAATCTCTACTTCGACACCCTCTGCTGATTCTGCGGTGATGTAGACATTTTTC
The DNA here is from genome assembly GCA_002413065.1 of Patescibacteria group bacterium UBA5187. Taxonomy (GTDB): domain Bacteria; phylum Patescibacteriota; class Minisyncoccia; order Phycocordibacterales; family PALSA-1337; genus C7867-002. The sequence goes on along the minus strand of DHWH01000028.1, from coordinate 9,658 downwards.
GCCTCATAATTAAAGATCACACTCCCTGCGCTTTTACTCTCCGCATATTCTGATGTCATATTCCACGTACCGCCAAGATATAATTTGTTGAAAGAAATGCTTGAAGGAATCGTGAGAGTCTGCTCTCCAGCTCGACCAGGAGTACCATTTGCCAGATATTGATTTCTCGATGATCCAAAATACGTTTCTGGGCTTTTTACTTTGCTTGTGTCAACAGTCACTACATCTGTTGGCTTCGTTGTTTTTGTAGAAACCTTATCCTCCATACCCATGCGCGACGCACGTTCTTTGAGGGCACTTTGGATTGCCTTCTCGGTTTCTTCATAGTTTCCTTCACCGATATGGTCATAGACAATATATCCATCAATATCAACAAGATACTTGCGCGGCCAGAATTGATTGCCGAGCGCATTCCATGTCGAATAGTCATTGTCGAGGACTACTGGATATTTGATACCAAATCTTTCCACTGCTTTTTCGACATTTGACTGAATCCTCTCGAATGCGAATTCTGGAGTGTGAAGTCCGACTACCACAAGTCCCTGATCTTTGTATTTGGCGTACCAGTCATTTATATACGGCAGTGTTCGCTGACAGTTGATACAGCTATAGGTCCAAATATCGAGAAGGACTACTTTCCCTTTGAGCTCTGCAAGCGTAATTGGTTTGCCGTCCGTATTTACATATCCATCAATCGAGCTCAGTTCCGGCACCTTTTTATATTTAGCTTGTTTCTGTTCCATTGTGGGATATGAACCTGAATCTTTTTTCATTGTTGTATTTTCTACGGGAGTGTCAGGTGTTGGTGTAGTTTGCGGTGGATTATTTTTCTGCAAAAGTGTCTGTTCGATTTTTGTTACATCAAAGAATCCAGCATCAAGTAAGGTTAGTTGAAGCTTTTTATCTAATCCTCCGATAATAGCAATACCAACAATGAGGAATACTACTCCGAGCGTTTTCTTGAACCAGCCGTTGGGATCAGCGACAACACCGAGCTTGTTCATGATCTTCTGTCCAACAACAGATACGATGAGAAGTGAAAGGCAGAGGCCGATCGTATAGGTAAGCAAGTAAGTCAATCCAAGGAAGAAATTAACAGGCAAAACAGTAGCCAGAACGATGAAATATGTCGGACTACACGTCGAGAACACAGGACCGAGTGCTGCACCGACGATAACATCGCCCCAGAAATTCTTTTTTTGATCACCCTTACCAAGAAGGATATTGGACTTAGCGCTGAGTTTTGCAAGCAACTTACTTTCCCACAGCGATGGGAAGAATGTGACGAGACCTAGAAATATCACAATGCCTCCTGAAATCCATTTCCACACATACTCAGGGATATCAATGAAGAGCGTACTCGCTTTAAGTAGGAGCGTGAAAGCGATGACTGATGCTCCAAGAGAGAGGATTATAGTAAAAGCTTTCCTCTTATTGAATCCTGCGGTGCCACCATCCGAAAGCGTGCCACCGACAATCACCGGCAGAAGCGGCAGAATGCAGGGCGCAAGCACTGTCAGGACTCCAGCGATAAATGAGATAAGGAGGAGCAACATATTATTTTACTTCTGCCACAAGCGCAGTGAGCGTTGGACTGCCACTCCACTTTTTAATAAGATTTCCGTCTTTATCAACCTGCACAAACGTGTGTTGATAGGTAACGCCATACTTTTGCTTGAGTGCTGTCGAGTCATCGTAATTCACATCGAGAATAGTGAGGCTTGAGGGAATCTTTCCGAGGTTTGCTTTGATATCAGCATCTACTGCTCGACATGTTGGGCACCATCCGGCTCTGAAGAATAAAACAACATCATGATCGGGATTTGCCATAGCAATCTTTTCTGGAACGTAAGCCTCATATGATCCGGCTTTCATCATCGTGTCACTCTTCATCATGCTTGTGTCTTCTTTTTTCATCATTGCATCTGTCTTTGTTGCATCAGCTTTCATCATGGCGTTTTCTTCAGCCATCTTTTTGTCTGTCATAGCTTTCTGCTCCATCTGTTCTTTTACCATCATTGCATTGTCGTTACTTTTCATTGAGGCATATACTCCACCGACGATAACCACAAGTGCAATAATCCCAATAATAATTCCTGTGTTTTTATTCATAAAATATTGTTACCTGTTAATTTCTAATATGCCTAAGTATATATAATACAAAGCACTATGTAAAGTAGACTTTACATAGTGTTAGTGGAGAACTCTTTAAAGTGGCGGACTAGAGATTCCTATCGCTCCAGATGCGGGTACCGATCTTGGTCACCACCATCACAATGAGTGCGACCACAAGCCACTCATCAACTGCGTGAGAGTAGCCTTGAACGATAATTCCAAGAATGAGGGTTGCAGATCCTGCAAGGAAAGCATTTCGGCCAGCCAGTGCTTTGTGCTGATCGTCTCGCTCATCCACCGCTTTTTCTCTGAGTATGAAGCTCGCAAATATCGCAAAGAGGACCAAAATGACAGCAAGCATACTTACTACCATCATGTCTGGCATCCAGAAATGAAAGGGGTTCAGAAGCAATATCGCTGTAACAATAAGGCCGAGTGTAACGATAGATTCTTTGAGGTTATTTTTCATAGGCTACTTTAAATATTTTCTCGACAGGCATCTCAAAGAAACCAGCGATTTTAAGGGCTAGTAAAATTGACGGCGTGTAATTACCCTTTTCCAAGGCAATGATGGTCTGGCGGCTGACATTCACTTTTGTCGCCAAATCTTCCTGGGTCACACCAGTTTCTGTGCGAAGCTTGCTCACTTCATTTTTGATGTGTTCTGTCATACGTTTGGATGTTAGTGATTATATATTCCAAAGTTTGAAATGTAAAGTTGTCTTTACTTGTACATCGCCACTTCCTCAGCCGTCGGCTGCACAATCCCAAAGAAACCCTGTTTGATATTCGGGATCCAAATATGCTCTTTATTGGTCTTCCAGAAGGTTCCGATATCCCGTACCATGTCGAGCAAGAGAAAGGGCTAAGTTTCCTTAGCCCAGTTGACAGTCTTTTATTGTTACGGGATTTTGTATCTGAAAAGGTGTAACCTTTAGCAGTTTTTTCGCAACTAACTTTCCGATCACTGGTGTAACCGGTCCCGAGGGGGTTTCTTAAGCTTTGTGGGGCTGACTGTCATTGTAGCCACGTAACTTACTAGAAGACCAGTAAGTAGCCTCGGCTTCTTCTTTTGAATAACTGGCGCGAACAGTTCCGTTGCATTTGCAACCAAAGAAGAGCTGTACTTCCGTTTCCCCCGCTCGTGAGTTAAATATAGCATTGTGAATATCAAAATCAAATCGTCTAAACATAGGTCTTTTATTGCTTGATACTTTTGAGGTTCTAACCTTCTCCAATTCTTCTTCAACCGCCTGACGACTTTTTATGAGCGCACTGATGAAAGAAGTCACTATTTTTGCTAAAATATACACATATGAGAAATTATCGCATCAAAGGTATTTTGTTTTGGGAGTTGTACTTATTTTACTTCACACTACCCTCTTCACTACAGATGGTAATCTTGTTGTACTCTTTGGAAAAATACTCATCTGGGCTTTGATTCTCAGCGGCATTGTGTGGATCGTCAGAAAGATTAAGAGTCGGTCTAAGAACGTTGCATAAAGGTTCGCTAAATATCTGATTAGAAATCCTCGATGATGATCTTCCCCATCTTCATCATTTTGACAAAAGCATTTGGACGCATCATCAATTCTTCCATGTTCTTTGGTACCACCTGCCAACTCAGTCCATACTTATCCTTGCACCAACCACATATCTCGGATTCTGGCACGGCTGAAAGCTTACCGTAGTAGTAATCGATCTCTTTCTGGTTCTCACAGGGAATCGAAAAGGAAACTGATTCGTTGAACTTGAACTGAGGACCAGCATTAATAGCGGTGAAACGAGTGCCGCACAGTTCAAAGTTAATGCTCAAGACCTTACCGGCAAGTTTAAGTTGAAAATCAGCTAGACCTTCCTCGACACTGTTCGGATAATAGGCTGTGGAGATAACTTTACTGTTCGGAAATACTGAAACGTAAAATTCGACTGCTTCCTTAGCATTGCCATCGAACCATAAATTGGGAGTAATATTTTTCATATTTTCGCGGATGAGTTGATTGTTAATAATGCAATTATCAAAGGTTCATTTTAAAAACATTGTATCTAATATGCGTAACCGTGCTGGTTCCACTCGCTTCGATCGGTTCAAGATTGAGATTAGGCACCCCTTCAAAAAGCCGAGTGCCTGCGGCGATCGTTACAGGAACAATATGCAACCACAGTTCATCAATCAGGCCTGCCAAATGATTTTTCGAAACTTTGATTCAGGCCTGCAGTAAACCCATCAAGAGACATTGTCATCCCAGAGGTAACTTTTATTTTGCTCATGTCTTTATTCTAATAAATACATTACAAATCTGGAATACATGGAATGTAATACTTCCCCTTTTTTCCTGTCTCCATAGTATGCAATAGTATGCAACGCGTTTAGTAGAATTTTACCAGGATGTAGAATACAATGCATGCACTTACCAGTTCACAATAATTCATACACAATATGGCTAAACTCAACCCGTTCGTTAAATTCAATGATAACAAGTGCCGCGAAGCGATGACTTTTTATAAAATGTGCCTCGGAGGAGAACTCGAATTTATGACTGCCAAAGACACCCCGATGGCCAAGGACATGCCGGCAGACAAGCAGGACCTGATCATGCACTCCACTCTGAAAAAAGATGGCTGGACCCTCGTCGGTTCCGACATGATGCGTGATAAGGCGATCATTGGTGACAACGTCGGAGTATCTCTCGAATGCGAAAACGAGCAAGAGATCAAAATGATATTTGGAAAACTTTCAGAGGGCGGAGAAGTCTTCATGCCTCTTGAAGACGCATTTTGGGGCGCTTTGTTCGGTATGGTCACTGACAAATACGGCGTAGAATGGATGTTGAATTTTCAGAAGACACCGATGAAAAAATAGTTCGAACGAATAGCCTAAACAACTTACATGCAGCATTAACATATACATACCATGAATATGAACCCCGTCGTACATTTTGAAATGCCTTATGAAGACAAAGACCGCATGGCCGACTTTTATGCCAAAGCGTTCGGCTGGGAGCCAAACAAGCTTGGTCCGGAAATGGGAAATTACGTCGTAACCATGACATCGGAATGCGACGGATCCGGCGTTCCTAAAGAGCGGGGCGCGATCAATGGAGGTTTCTACAAGAAAACGGATGACCCATCAAGCTATTGTCCGTCGATCGTCATTGCTGTTGAAAATATTCAGGAGACCATGAAGAAAGTTCGGGATGCCGGAGGAAGGGTCGTAAGTGAGCCTATGGAAATACCCGGAGTCGGAACATATGTCAGTTTTATTGATACTGAAGGCAACAGGGCGAGTCTGTTGCAGCCGATAAAGAGGTAACGTGAATCTTATCTCACTGCCACTGTACCGAGATGGAAGTTAACTGAATTTTTCACATTTCCCAGAAAGTCATGAAAGACTTGGGCGGTCGCATCATAATCCCCTACTGGCAGACTCGAAGATGCCGTGAGCTGGAAAACAGTCGGTATGTCGCTTGGAAGAGTTTGATTGAAATAGATCATCTGCTGTCTCAATCCTGTTGCCGTATTGGTGACAGCAACTACGATGTACAGGTTCGTCGAGGCTCCTCCGGCACTGATCAGCCGCGGACTGATCGTGAAGCCCTGACCTTGGGGAATATTTTGTTTAGGCAGTCCGAAGTCAACGATAGAAATGTGCGGATTTGTATTGGATGAGTCGATTGTCGCCACGAATGATTGGGGACTATTGTACCAATGGACGAGCTGCTTCCAGCTCGGTGTAAATACTCCAACTGACCAGTGATAGGTGGTTTGAGTATATACAATAGGAATGGTCGCCGAAATATTTTTTGTCTCGCCCTTAACGAAGGAAACATTGTCAAAAAATGTTTGGAAGACCCGTTCATTACTCTCATTGTAAACCTCGATATCTATGAGAACCGTATTTGCAGTATTAGGACTCGTGAAGGCACCTGTAAATGTATTTGGCTGTGAAGCAATTTTGACCTGAGTAAATGTTTCCGAACTTGAAGCGAGCATGACGTTGTTGTCTCCCGGTCCTGACTGATTCACGCCGACCACTTCAACTTTTTGCAAAAAATCAGACCATGCGAGATTGTTTGTCCAGTGCGGACTGAATACGCCACCCTTGAGCACATATGTTCCTACAGGAGAATTGACATCGACTGTCACATCCAGCGTCCTCGATTCATTGGGTCCGAGCGTCATTTCGAAAAAATTTTGTTTTACTTTTGTCTGGTTGCCATCGCTTCCCTGTCTATATGTTTCAACATCGAGCACGGCGGTTTGCGGCTGTGAACCTTGGTTGGTGAATGTCGCGGTAAATGTATTATTTTCAGAAGGTTTGATCGTAGCGTGTGGTGTTGTCGAATGAGTGACGATTATAGTATTAGACGGAGTAGCGTCCGCAAGTGCCTTGCCTGGTGCGATAGCAAATAATGCCAACGATCCGAGAGATGCAATCCCTAAAATATTCAGTACCGTTGGAGTATTTTTAAAAAAAGAAATGTGTTTCATGCTTTTTATCTTAATGTATTTATTATGAAGTACGACTTAGTGTGACGTGTAATTGGTTTTCCATATTACAAGGAGGAACCGAGCGGATCTTGACACGAAGAACTGGCTCAAAAAAACTCTTGCAAAATGTGTCTCCGACAGTCGTGTCATCTACGACTTTCTGGAAAAAACCGTGCAAGAGCATGCTGCCCTCGCGAAAACTCGAATGAGTTTTCGGTTTTTTATTGCATCATGATATAATCCCGAGCATACTAAATATTTTATTTTATGTCTCAACAAAAAACAGCATTGGTGTGCGGCGCAGGAGGATTCATTGGCGGACATCTTGTCAGAAAGCTCAAAAAGGAAGGGTTCTGGGTTCGCGGAGTTGATCTCAAATATCCGGAATTCAACAAAACTGAAGCTGATGAATTTATAATCGGCGACTTGAGCCTGCAAACCGTGTGCGAAAAAGTATTCGATCAGCCTTTCGACGAAGTGTACCAACTTGCAGCCGATATGGGAGGTGCCGGCTACATCTTTACTGGCGCGCATGATGCGGACATCATTCACAATTCCGCATCGATCAATTTGAACGCCGCTCACTTTGGCAATAAAGCCGGGATCAAAAAGATCTTCTACTCTTCTTCCGCATGCATTTATCCTGAATACAATCAGCTCGATTCCAACAATCCGAAATGTTCCGAGGAATCCGCATACCCAGCGGCTCCCGACAGCGAATACGGCTGGGAAAAACTTTTCAGCGAACATGTATATCTTTCATATGCAAAAAATTACGGCCTGCAGGTCCGCATCGCCCGCTTCCATAACATTTTTGGCCCACAAGGCACGTATACGGGCGGGAAG
>DHWH01000028.1:1612-2143 GCA_002413065.1 Patescibacteria group bacterium UBA5187 | reverse complement strand
GTATACGGGCGGGAAGGAAAAAGCTCCCGCCGCAATGTGCCGCAAAATTTCCGAGACATCGGACGGAGGCGGGATCGAGATCTGGGGCGATGGCAAACAAACACGTTCATTTCTCTACATCGACGAGTGCCTTGAAGGAGTCCGCCGTCTGATGGATTCAGACTTTACCGGTCCGGTAAATATCGGCTCTGATGAAATGGTCACTATCAATCAATTGGCGGAAATGGCAATGAAGATCGCGGATAAAAAGATCACACTGAATCATATCAAAGGTCCGCTCGGCGTGCGCGGCCGCAACTCGGACAACAAATTGATCAGAGAAAAAATCGGTTGGCCCCAAGCCGAAAACTTGAAGTCGGTCTTGAAAAAACGTTTCTCTGGATAGACGGACAAGTCAAAGCAAAGAAATAGACTACGATTTGTTACGTCTATATGTAACTCGACTACAATTTTAATTTATAAAAAATATGCAAAAAATCACCCCATTCTTGTGGTTCGACAACCAGGCCGAGGAAGCAATGAAATTTTACA
>DHWH01000028.1:0-1561 GCA_002413065.1 Patescibacteria group bacterium UBA5187 | reverse complement strand
ACACTTCGATTTTCAAAAATTCGAAAATCAAAGACGTGAGCCGTTACGGAAAAGAAGGCGCCGAAGTCTCCGGAAGGCCGGAAGGGTCGCTCATGGTGGGAACATTCGAACTTGAGGGCCAGGAATTTACGGCATTGAATGGCGGTCCGGCTTTCAAGTTCACGGAGGCCATTTCATTTTCAGTAAGCTGCAAGGACCAGCAAGAGGTAGACTATTTTTGGAATAAACTCTCGGAGGGCGGAATGGAAAGCCAATGCGGGTGGCTCAAGGACAAATTCGGCCTTTCATGGCAGATCGTCCCCACTGCTTTGGGCGAACTGATGAGCGACCCTGATCCGGAAAAATCGAGTCGGGTCATGAAAGCGATGTTGCAGATGAAGAAACTTGATGTGGCTGGATTGAAGCGGGCGTATGAGGGAAAGTAACAGGCATCTATATGAAAATACTTCTCGCATCGGACATGGGTTTCCTGTTGAATACGGGATATAACGCACTTGGCATTCCCAAAGAGAAAATGAAAATCGGATATGTCACGACGGCTGCAAAAGGTGCGCGCGCCAAATCATTTTTTGAAGAAGTCAAAAATACGATGCGAAATGCCGGATACTTTGCTGAAGAAATAGATATCGAGGGCAAAACAAAAGATCAGCTGCGAGATTTTTTCAAAGACAAGAATATTGTTCACATTGAAGGCGGCAACACTTTTTATTTGCTGAAAGCGATACGCGAAACAGGGTTTGATGAAATTCTTGAGGAATTACTTGCTCAAGGCAAGATATGTATCGGCACAAGTGCAGGAGCATACATCATGTGTCCGACTATCGAAGTGGCCGATTGGGATGAGAGCGGAAAAGATCGTTTTGGGGTAAAAGACTTCACAGCTCTGAATTATGTTCCCTTTGTGCTCAAGGCTCACTACAAAGATCTTGCCTTGGAATCAGTAAAAGAAAAAATAGAAACACTAAAATACCCATTACGCATATTAAGAGACGGGCAAGGGGTCCTGGTTGAAGATAGAAAATATACCTTTATGGGCGAAGGAGAAGAAACTAAACTTTCAAATTAGAATAATTTTTAGCGTCCATCAAGTTGAGAATGCAAATTCCAAGGTCCAAGCATTGAAGCTAGGATTCAAGTCCATAAACTTGACATTTAAATGCCCGTATGCTAAAAAGTTATCAAACGGATGATCCTTTACATCTTGAGACACCAGCCCGGCTGTCATGTTTTTGCTGTAAGAATCCTCCACAAACACAAACAAAATCAGATCAGACCACAATATAATTATGAAGAAATCAACGAGCATATTCGACCAAATGGCAGGCGTCGACTTGAACACAGTTATCTGCAACGGCGAAAAAATCGCCAAAGGCGACCATGCCGTCGGCATCATGAGCGATGACCTCAAAAAACTCTACGGCCTTCGGGCAGCCAAAATCAAACAAACCCGAAGCTTGACGGAGCCGCTCGAAGCCACGCTGCATAAAAAAATGGCCGAGCACGAAGAATTGCATTCAAAGGGGGAAATCGCCCCCGGTTGTTGGGGTTAAGTAAACATTGG
>DHWH01000035.1:8894-9159 GCA_002413065.1 Patescibacteria group bacterium UBA5187 | reverse complement strand
GGTATCGTTCGGTCCTGCCATCCTCCCAGACTTTTTGAACCCCGCATTCCACTATATCAGTTTTATACTTTTCAGCTATCGACACGATGCATGGAAGCGCGCCTGGGAGAAGCCAATCATCCGCATCCAAAAAATAGACATATTTTCCGCCCGCCGCTTCTAAACCGGTATTGCGAGCCGCACCAAGTTTCTGATTCGTGCTGTGCCGGATCACTCGAACGGCAGAATTCGTTCCATATCGATTGAGCAGAACCGCCTGAGTATC
>DHWH01000035.1:6824-8816 GCA_002413065.1 Patescibacteria group bacterium UBA5187 | reverse complement strand
AGTATCGTCTGTAGATGCATCATCGACTACGATGATTTCCATTTTTTGTAATCCCTGCGCAAGTACGGAATCTATGGCGCGTGATACACATGAAACAGAGTTGTAAGACGGTATGATCACCGACACAAGTGGCAGATCCTTTACAGCGAGCGGAACAAGCGATTCGTGATTCATCGAATTCATATGGGCCTGCACTGCGGCATACCCTTCGCGACGATCCCTATTATAGGCATCTTGCCATTCCTTCGGAAACTTTGAAATAAACCTTTCAAGAAACGAAAACGTGTTCGGCTGCCAATAATCCAGCTTCAACTGCGTGACGCCGGTCTTCGTATCTTTCGTATCCTCATAACAGCCGAATGTTTTGTCTATTTTTGTGAATGTATATTTTGATGCGGCATCAAGCAAAAATTCGAGATCCTGGATCGAGTAATTTTCCGCATTGATCGGAAAAGCTTCTTGCACTTCGCGCGCGTAGAAATAACCCACCGGATTTTGCGAAAAAGCGTTCGGCTCCCAATGCCGCAGCATCCCTTCCAGAGTGATCCGCGGAGTATTTATATATTCCGCATTCTGGCGCGGGCTCTTTACGAAGACATCCCCCACGACAAATTTTGATCCTTTTTGGAATGCATCGATGACTACCGAAAAGATGCCGGGAAATAGATAGTCATCTGCATTGAGATACATAATGATGTCTCCTGTGCTCATTTTGAACCCTTTTTGCATAGCCTCCGCTTGCCCGCTATCGCGTTCCGAAATCCATTTCAGATGCGGATACTCTTTCAGTAATTCGATAGTTCCGTCCGTCGAGACGCCATCAACGACGACATGCTCCCAATTATCATAATCCTGCATCTGCACACTCTCTATGGCGCGCCGTATGGATGCGCCGGCATTGTAGGAGGGTGTGATAATCGATATTTTTAAATCTTTTTTCATGCTTTCGGTTTTTTAAACACAGCCCGCACCCAGTCTCGTCCGTCCGGATTCTTCGTCTGTTCCATGAACACTGTCTCGAATGATGAAAAAAGATCGGCCACTTCATTGTATTTGAGCGCGAACGGCTCGCATACGGTAGGCTCATGGTTTATCTCGAGATTCAAGAAAAATTCTCCTCCTGGTTTCAGTATCCGGCGGAACTCGGCGACCGATGCATTGATATCCTCAACATGGTCGAGCGAATTCGACGCAATCACGACATCGACGTAATTCCCGAAAATAGGGATCTTTTCCGAACCGCACGTCAAATACAAGGCCGAATCATTATTTTTTAAAAGAAGTCCGTTATCGCGATACGCTTCCGCTACAGGCTCAACTAAAATTTTCATTTTTGCATTGCTCACATCCAGACCGCAACAGCATCCCGGCCCTATCTCAACTACGATCTTGCCGTCCAAATACCCTTCAGGCTTTTTTGCCATCCACAGCAGACCCGAAAGCTGATCCTTGGCGACTTTCATTCTTTCTACATCATACAAGCGACTAATATTCTCCGGATCATTTGTATCCAATCCATTTTTACCAATAACACGGTCGACAATTTTCTTATTCCAAACGTTGATCCAAAAATCAAGTTCATGCGCCTCCTTTTCTTTTGTCCGCCCGGACACACTCGCTGCCTGGAATAGCATATCGGAAGCCGGTCTCTTGAATATATTTTTGAATAATTTTTTCATACGTATTCGCATTAAGCTGTGTATCTTTCTGCATTACGGACGCTTTATAAAAGTGATAATCCCTTGCTTCTCCTTTTCCCACCGCTTGAATCCTTCTTGCATGTAAGTATAGGTGTTTTTTTGAATTGTATCCAGATTTGAAAGATCGATCTGGCGCGGCTTTGCAAGATCGAATAAATACCCCGTTTTTCCATGCTCTATATACTCGTTCATAGTCGGATTGTCGCATGCGATGACGGCCTTGCCCATCGCCATCGCTTCCAAAAATGACATGCCGATACCTTCGCGTTCACGCGGCGCAATATATATTACT
>DHWH01000035.1:0-6782 GCA_002413065.1 Patescibacteria group bacterium UBA5187 | reverse complement strand
GCGCAATATATATTCCTTTCTGTTTGATAACATCGAGCATGGCTTCCTTCGTAGCGAACCACTCCGAATACGTAAAATCGAATGCCTCCAAAGCCTTTTTGGCAGGCAAGGTAAATTGGTGATACGGATCAATCGCCTTATGTATATGGATACGCAGTCTTTCTTTTGCTGTTTCCTTTTCTATTTTATTCCCTGTTTCTTTTCCAACGAGCTTGATGACCGTGTTCACGTTTATATTCGTAGTACGCTGCCAGAAAAAAATCTCATTCTTGTTTCCTGGAGTGAACGGGCGCGGCTCAGGAAAATATTGCACGTAGAGCGAATCAAGCCCGAAAGATACGAACGCATCATGCAGCGTCTTGGAAAAGCTTACGATCTTGAAATCCTTGCAATACTGCACAAAACCGTAATCGACCGTACCGACAGCATCGTACATGGGAACAAAAATAAGATTTTCATTCGGAATGTTCCTGAATATCGCATTGTTCGGCAGATTCTGCCAGAAAATAATGGCATGATAGGTTCCGTCCAGGTGCGACAGATCCGCAAACGGCTTGCCGAAGGCGCTTTCGTCCCATATCACTTCAACATCGAAAGATTGCCTCAAAAGATCGATAAAAAATTCGGATGATTTTGTTTTCTTATGGTATGAATGGCAAATGATCGCGACTTTTTTTGATTTTGTATTAATATTTTTTTGTTTTTTCGGTCTATTCTGTACGCCTACCGCCTTCATCCGTAATGCTAAGAACAAAAAAGATCTTCGTGATCGTTTTATGGATTTCCATACGGAGAATGTTATATTGCGTCGCGCACTGCCTGCCGGAGCCATATTCCCCGCCAAGGTACGGATGGTCGTCGCCATCCTCCATGCAAGCGATGAATAGGCATCGTTCAATTCAGCTTTCACGGACGCGAGTTCCCGCACTGTCACTTCATGTTCTCGGACTAGCACCTCATGTTTCGTACGCACAGATTCCGATGCCTCCTCCGTTTTCGCATACATATCATTTTTTATTTTCACTTCTTCTTTCATCGACTGCAACACATCTTCTAGTGCTTTTTTTGCCTTCTCAGATCTCTCCGCTTTTGCTGCCAAGGGGCTGATAACTGAGAGTGCCGGTTTTTTGTATCTTGCCTCATGCCCGTATGGGATGATTTTTAATTTTTGATGTCCGCAGGCATCAAGCTTACTCGTATAGGCGGCAACCATAGTTTTGAATATGCGCGCATCTTCCGGAGAGACGTCGAACATAAAATTACCAAGTGCATCACCCTCGGGAATTTGGGCGAAGTGATAAAACACAAGCTCCTTGCCATCAGCATAGTATTTGTTATTTTTTTCTTGTAACAATCCCGGGGAATAATTCCAGTATGCAACATTGTATGTTTTATTTTGGTATACACTGACAAAATTAAATAGTATAGGCGCAAAATCCAACATTTTTTGGTCGACGAACATGCGAACTTCAGGAGCATTGTAGCCGTATGCGACTATCTTTTTTGCGTGCCATTCCAAAAACTGAAGTGTATCTGCATTATTTTTTACAATGTAAAATCCGCCATTATAGAGTCCGTACGTAAAATATGATTCTTCAAGACGATAATCCGAGCGTTCGAGGTATGCAGTTGTATCATTCAAATGCGGCACAAGCGCCACACTGATATTTTTATTGCTGTCGAGATGATCAAATACATCCCTTAATTGAGAGTACACGTATATATCGGTATCCAGATACACGAGAGTCTTGATCTCTGTATGATTCACAAGAAGCCATTTCATGAAAAATGGTTTAAGCACATTGCACAACTCAAAAGCAGAATATTTTTTGATGAGCTCATCTATTCCAGGAATGGAAAGTTGGTGCAGAAAGATAGATTGGAATCCGGATTTTTTAAAAATTTCCGAATGTCCTGCTTCGGGATCATCTACAACCAATATGTAATGGGGTTCCGTATGTCCCGCCAACCTCAATGATTCGTTCAAAACAGCCGCATATGCCAGATGATTTACTGTCGATATTGAACAAAAAGCATTGGTCTTTTTCATACAGTTCTTATATAAGCTTTGCTACTTCGGACATATTTCGAGACATATTCCGCTTCATATATTCTGCAACGACTATGCCCGCTTCGCCAATTGCGGCGATCTTTCCCTCTTCTATGAGCATTGCCCGATCGCAATGTTTTTCTACCGCGGAAATATCATGCGTCACCAGGACGATCGTCTTGCCTGCTTCCTTCAGATTATGAAGTTCCTGCAGGCATTTTGCCTGAAAATTCGTGTCACCGACGGCGAGCACCTCGTCCATTATAAGAATGTCGCGATTGGCATGGATAGCAACTGAAAATGCGAGCCGCACCTGCATTCCGGATGAATAATTTTTAAGTTTCTGATCGATGAACCTGCCAGTCTCGGAGAATGCGAGGATCGAGTCGAATTTTTCATCAATTGTTTTTTTCGACAGACCGAGAACTGTGGCGTTCAGATAGATATTATCACGACCGGAAAGTTCCGGATTGAATCCGATACCAAGCTCAAGAAACGGCGAGATGCGCCCGTCGATACTAACGGATCCGGAATCCGCGACATACACGCCCGCAAGGATCTTGAGGAGCGTCGATTTCCCACTGCCATTCCTGCCGATAATGCCGAAACATTCCCCGCGCTTGATATCGAATGAAACCGCATCAAGTGCATAGAATGTCTCAAATGTTTTGCGTCTAAAAGCATGTATAAACGCACCCTTGAGCGTATTGATCCGTTCATGCGGAATAACAAATCTCTTGGAAAGACCTTTGACGGAAATGGCATATTCGGATGGAATGTTTTGATACTTCATATGCTCTATATATATTCTGCAACTTTTCTCTCAAGCTTGCAGTATACGAGGAACGCCGCTCCCCCGGAAAAAGCGATGCCGCCTATAAGGAAGACAAATTGCCAGGGAGGCGGAAACGAGTTCAGTATAAGTGCCTCCTTCGTGTAATGAATAATAAAACCCACAGGATTAAGCAAAAGGAATTTCTGCAGATGCGCTGGAATGAGAGAGAGCGGATATATGATAGGCGCCGAATACATAATAATGGAAAGAAGCACCTCCCAAATCATGGAGAGATCGCGGAAGCGCACAAAAATAGGCGCGGTCAGAAATGAAAATGCGACAATGAGCGCGTAGAGACATGCGACATATATAAGGAACATGCCGATGCCCGCAAGCGACGGCATTTTGTTGTATACGATGAAAAAGAAGGCAAGAATGATCATGTTCATGCCGAATACGAAAAGTGCGTTGAGAGTGGATGCGATCACAATAGTCCAGCGCGGCACATATGTCTTCGTAACAAGCTGAGATTTGGAAAGGAGTGATGTCATTCCGGAAACAGTTCCTTCAGAAAAAAATCCAAAGAGAAGGATCGCCGTGAGAAGCTGCAGCGAGTAGAATGGAATGCCCGAATTCCTGAAATTGAAGATCGACGAAAAAACGAAATTGAGAATAGTGAAAAGCAGAAGCGGCTTCACGATGGCCCACACATAGCCCAACGTGCTTCCATGATAACGAAGCTTGAAGTCTGTTCTCGCCAGCCGCATGATCAGTTCCCCGTGATTTTCATGGCTTTTCATATTGATACCCATATTAACACGCTACACTGAACGTGCATAACTACAACAAAAAATGCCCTCTGTGACAAATCACCGAGGGCAGTTTTTTGTTTTTCTATCTATTTACTAACCAAATAATCTGATCGTTTAATGGAACAAAGTAGCCGTAAGAATATTGGTGACATCCGGATTATATAGAAGACCCCCTACAGCAGTCGAATCCGTGCCGTAATTCAGAGCCGCCAATTGCAATATGCCTCCGCTTGTACTCAAGCCAGATGCGGAATATACGGCAGTAAATGTTTTTGCCTGTCCAGGAGCAATGTAGAAGTACGTTGAACCGTCACCGCTCGTATCATCATCCGAGAAATTGAGGGAGCTGATGGTAAGACCTATCGGATTTGTTGAGGTGCTGATGGCGGTATATACATCTTTTGATATATATATTGCATTTTTTCCGGCTATAAGGGGAACAACGAAGGTAAACTGCTGGGTAGTCGATCCTGTACTATTAATCCTGTTCAAACTGCCATACGTTACCGTCGGCATTCCGGCCAAACTTATAGTTGAAGCTGTGATCTGTTGCTGATTGCTTACCAGCACTATGCTATTCGGAGTAAGCGATGCGTAAGAAGCATCCTCTACGCTGATATTTGCCGCGTTTGTCAGATCAAGAGTCGTACTTGCGACAATTCCCTCGAAGCGGTTACCCGTACTTGGAGAAAACCTTCCAATGAGAGCTATGTCCGTATACTGATCTGCCGGAAGAGTGGCTGAAAAATCAGCGAACGTAACCTGGGCTACTTGATAACCGCCTGCGGTACCGCTTACAGTACCAATAGTGCCGTTGGCTACAATTGTACTGCCCACTTTCAAGGCAATGGAATTGAATACATTTGTCAGAGTCCCGGCGACATTTCCATTTCCAGAAATACTCACATTAACTTTCAATGTGTGGAGAATTGCAGGCTTGTTCGTTGATTTCAAACTGTAAACTGCCAATGGCGTATTGTCCGTAACGACTGAAGTGGAGACTTCTACAAATCCAACAGAAGGATTTGTACTGCTCAAAGTTGCGACAATCTGACTGCCACCACTTCCCTGATATGAGAAGGTGCGTGTTCCGCCAGTGTTTGTCTGTGTGTCGGAAACACCTGTTCCGTCAACTGCACGAACTTGCATCTGGGTAACAGTAACTGTTCCTGTACTGCGATCTGATGATGGAAGGAAGGAAATGTTAACTGTCAAATATCTGCTCTGTGTTGCGCGAACAACGTAGTTGTTAACTGGAACACTCAAGCGGTATTGAGTTCCAACAGTGAGTTCACTGAAGTTACCTGAATTCAAACCATTGACCTGACCGACAACTGCGCCTGTGTCATCCTTAACGGTGACTGCACCAGCGTAGAGCCAGAGGCGAACATCGAAATCAAGAGTAAGATTCTGGATGGCCATGTCTGAAGCACTTGCCTGCACTTTGTAGGAAGCGACATCATATGACTGTCCCTTGTAGGCGACGATGCCTGATGGGGTTGACCAGATTGATACTGCGAGAGTACCAACTACGCCAGGGGTAGTGATTGTTCCAGGAGCCGATGCGGTTGCTGGAGGGATAACTACTGCGCCTGGAGTTGCTGTACAGGTGTAACCTGCTGGGCATGACCATGAAGCTGGAGGCGTCATGACGACTGCTCCACCGTTCAACTTACCGCGTGTAAGAGGACCGACGAAACCTGTCATAGGAAGACCAACCTTTGTCTGATAAGCGATGACGGCTGCCTTGGTTTGTGAACCGAAGTAACCCTTGGAAATCTTGCCGCTTTCTATAGAAGGAATGTGGTACCCATGAGCAATAAGCCATGTCTGCAGGACACTGACATCTGTACCACTTTTTCCAACTGACAAATTAGTGCTGAAAGCGGATGTCTGAGCCGACGCAATGACACTGCCTGAAAAAAGAACTGCCACTAATATAAGAAAGAATTTATTCATAATAATTCGTTACACAATTTAAATAATATATAGTATATCACTTATGAACATGCCTACGCATCCTTGTTGTACACAGATACGCAGCCCGCTTGATCCGATCATCTTGCTCATGCGACTTACAAAGCAATGTAGGCAAAATAGGCAACACAAAAACCGCCCGAAGGCGGTTTTTGTTCCAACATTGTGACCCGTTGGGAGGAGATGAACTATCTAGGCTACTAGTGGAACAAGATTGCCTTGAGGCTGTTCTGAATATTTGACTGAGTCAAAGAAGCGCCTGCAAGAGCTGTCGTTGTTGTACCGTAGTTAAGAGAGGTGACCTGTACCGTTCCTCCGCTTGTACTCAAACCTGAAGCTTGATATACAGACGAGAATGACTTGGTCTGACCTGGTGCGAGATAGAAGTACCCTGTGTCGTCGCCACTCGTGTCGGTATCTGAGAAGTTGAGTGATGTAAGCGTCAATCCTGAAGGATTGGTTGAGGTACTAATAGCTACGAATGGGTTTGAAGAAACGTAGATCGGATTGTTACCAGCAGTCAAGCTAAATGTGAATGTGAACTGCTGTGTTGTTGTTCCGGTCGTTGAATTTGTGTTCAAACCGCCGAATGTAGTTGCCAAAGCTGGAACGGTAACACTTGAACCTGTGAAGGTCAAATTGTTAGTCGTGAATGTAGCTGTGTTAACTGCAAGGGTAGCGTAACTAGCATCTTCAACACTTGGGTTGTTTGATGTTCCGGAGTTTGTACCAGAAACAGCAAACGTTGTTGAAGCGATAGTGCCATCGAGACCATTGTTCGTATCTACAGCAACGTCTGCGAGAACCTTAACTGGAACATACACATCTGCTGCCAAAGCAATCGTGAGATTCTTGAAGAGATATGTTGATGAAGCGTTAGTTCCTACAGTTGCGTTTGCGGTAATCGTGTCTGCTGAGTATGTCTGACCACCGACCTGAATCTTAACATTGTTGAACAATGTTGCAGGTGTAGCAGGACCGTTTGTCTTTATAACGATGCTCAACTGGCGAAGTGTCGAAGGTGCATTCTGTGACTTGATGTCATAGATAGCAAGAGGGACATTCTGAGTCTGAGCGCTTGTTGAAAGCTGAACGAGACCTGTAGCTGGTGATGCACTATCTGTTGTAACTACGATTGAACCTGCGCCACTTCCCTGATATGAGAAGG
>DHWH01000023.1:25000-53274 GCA_002413065.1 Patescibacteria group bacterium UBA5187 | reverse complement strand
GTGAAATATGTGACGGTAGTAACTTTTAATTGTGTAAATATTGAAATGGCTACTGCGAATATAAAATATATCCACGAATAGGCTACATAAGATTTTTTCATATAATCTGTAAAGGTGGTTCCGTTGACCCTACCTATCACTGGACAACACTTTACCACATATTGTGTAAAAATCATATTCCATGGAGTCCCCACACATAGGTCCTGACTCTGGAATAAACTTAGACGTTCTTGCCACCTGTTCGCCCCTGTGTACGCTTTTCTACGCGAAGTAAGCCCTTTCCACGACTTCAGGCTTGTTCAACGCTGCGTGAGCGAATTTCAGGAAATGAGGCGGTATATGGCTTTTGCCAAAATAGATTGCCATCAATTGCCACTCAAAATCCCGAGGAAAAATAAGGGTTTTGCCAAAATAACGTACCATCACGTACCACCCCTCATCTCACTATATTTCCTGAATTCTTGTGATATTATGATGTTCACGACGTTTGCGACGTTCACGCAGAAGCCCTGAATATAGGCCAAATGTGAACGTCGATATGAAAATGTAGATGTATATGGACTATCTGCCTGAATGGAAAATTTATCTTTGGAAGAAGTTGATTCTGAACAAAGACGCTGAATTTAATGGGAAGCTAACTCCTGACAGCTTCCGCTTTTTTAATGGTAAAGAAGGGCGAGAGCTGATGCGCGATAAGTTACAGAAAAGCATTGATACCGTGAATCTGGCAGTCAAATCAGAATCACTTATCGATATTCGTAGTGGCACTACATCTTTTGAGAATTCATACTTTCATTTCGATCCAGCACAGAGTTTGTATGCTCTTATTGAACTCACTCGCCAACCTTCCTGTATCGAGATTACGAAAATCCATCTGGATAAGAAAATGCTTACCGACTTTAAAGACCTATTCACTCCAAAAGACTTCGGTCCGGACGGTTACACTAAAATTCCTGAAGGAAAGGAGCTCACCGTAGCAGACCTCGGCTCTTCTTGTTCGAGCAACTATGCCAATAACCCTGCTTTTTCGTACCTTTCATTTGAGATCAGGATCGATACGGAAAAACTTAGGGCAAAACTAGACGTATACCTTAATGATTTCGGTGAAAATAAATTTATCGGTCCAAAGGGTATCTGGTATATCGACTCCAAAAAGCAAAGTCAGGATATCTTATCTGCAATCCATAAACTTTCAGAGAAGTATGGGCGAAATTTAACCATCACAGCCGATGAAGTAGCCAAAGCAGGCGGTTGGTATCTCAAAGATGAACACTATTATCGCTTTTACGAGACTATTTTCGCTTTGGAAAAGGCTGGTCATATTCAGATCACCGGACTTCGCAAGGAAGAAGTCATGATTTCTTTAGTAACTACCTCAGTAGCAGAACAGTCAGATCCAATAATGGTCCCGAAAAATGAATCTGCCATCAAGTCAGAAATGACGGTCGGAAAGCTCATCTCCTACAGCGATGGGTCAATTCGTTATGATGGAAAAATACTCGATTTGAGACCTCAAGTAAAAGACCTCTGCCGCCTTTTCATGGAACGACACAATCAGCTCGTAAATGCGGATGATATCAAAGATAAAATCATTAAAGCAGCCAAAAGAAAGGCGACTTCTTTCGATACTATTTCGAAGTACGTTAGCGAACTCCATACAGAGCTACAAATTCATTTTGGTAAAGCAGTAATCACCAATCAACCAAAGGACGGCTGGATATTCAATCCATAAACTGAATTCATTATTGAAAAATGAATGAAGAAGGTACGGGAAAATCATCTCGTACTTTTTTCTTTTCCGAAAAATGTATATTTATCAGCTTAATGTAAATCTACATGATGCACACAACGCAAACGGCGGAGGACTTCGAAGATGTTCCTCCCAATGATTACAAGAATTTCTATTATTGCTCAGACATTGAAATAGCGGCAACGCTCGTATCCAAAGGATTCCAGCTCGCCTCGATCAATAAGATAAGTGAGACAAAAGCCACGTTCATTTTCCGCAAGGAAACGAACATCGAAGCGGTAGTCGATGCCTTCTGGTCCAACAAGGTCGAGGTCTATCCCCTCGATTTCGCAAATGCCCGGAAGAATCTCAAATCGCGCATCTACGCCATGAGATATTTCCGACGTTAAAAATTAAATATAAATGATTATGAATGAAAATAACAATACTAAAAAACAAATAAGAAAAGCATCAGTCATAGTGGGAGATAAGATAGCAGAAACAGTCTACGATCCGGTCCTAATGAAGACACAGTTCGCTACATTTACTAACGGTAAAGTCGCCTATGTCGAAGCTGTCACCTTTAACAAGGAAGATATCTATCCGCTCGATGCCAAAAACGATATCGTAAGCAAAAACGTGGTCCTTCTACCATCACTCGCAACTGAGTATGGGACCGAAGCCGAGCTCATCCAAGAGATTCAAACATTCATCCATAAATATCTCGACATCACTCCGATGTTCGAGCGCATTGCCGCATATTATGCGATGTTTAGCTGGCTCTTTGATCGCTTCAATGAACTTCCATATCTTCGAGCTATCGGAGATTTTGGGAGTGGAAAAACAAGGTTCCTCCAAGTCATAGGTTCAGCCTGTTATCGACCAATATTTACCGGCGGAGCCACCACCCCGTCTCCGATTTTCAGAATCTTGAATGAACTCAAAGGAACCCTGGTCCTCGATGAAGCAGATTTCAAGTCTTCAGAAATGAGCGATGACATCGTAAAGATTTTGAACTCGGGATACCAAAAAGGCATTGCGGTCCTGCGGTCCGAGGGTAAGGGAGTGTTCGAGGTAAAAGCATACGATGTCTTTTCTCCAAAAGTTATAGCTACTCGAGAAACCTTCAATGATAAAGCTCTTGAGAGTAGATTTCTCGTGGAAGAAATGGGGCGCGGCACTTTGCGTACAGATATTCCTCGGCGCTTGAGCGATGAGTTCTATGAAGAAAGCAGGCTCATTCGTAACAAGCTTCTCATGTGGCGATTCAGAAACTTTAATAAGCCATTAGTGTTCGATGATGCACCGCTTGAAGGTATACACCCTCGCCTCCATCAGATTATCATCCCACTCCTCACTATCATCGAGTCCGAAGAAATGAAGGCTTCCTTGAAGGAGTTCGTTCAGAAATACAACCAGGAACTCATTGCAGACCGAGGAATGTCATGGGAATCGGATATTGTTTTTGCCATCCTCAAGATTGAGCGTGAGAAGAAAACTGACAGCATGACAGTAAAGGAAATCACCGACTTCGTGAATAAAGAGATTGATTTCTCAGATGACACATTACAGTCCAGAAAGGTCGGCTGGATTCTGCGTGCAAGGCTACAGCTTAAGACCTATAAAAACCGAAAGGGGTACACACTTTCGTTATCCAAAAATAAGGACAAGCTTGTCTTCTGGAAAGACCGCTACGGTATCACCGAAGCTGACTTATCAGGTGAATATGTGAACGACGTGAACGTTGTAGAGACACCCATCGAAACCGCTAACATCGGTTTCTGATACCCGTTAAATAGGCAGAATCTCAATTGATTTCGGTAATTTTTTCTAACATGAGCAAAACTGAAGCAGACTATCTCAAGAAAATACAAATCTGGTGGCTTCTCAAGGATATGAAGAACCGCCTCATCAAGGAAGGTGAGATCTTCTGGGGTGAGAACGGGTCCGAAGGAAGCATCGGCTATAAATTATGGCTGACACCTGACTTCCCACGCCTCGCACTTTCCTACACTGTTGGTGAAGAGAAAAAAGAGATCAAATACGTCATCCCAATCATCCAAACTGACTGCAACTTTGGCAGTACGAGGTTCTGGTTCCAATGCTCATTATATAAGAATGGTGAACGTTGTGGGAGACGTGTAGGTGTACTGTACAAGACCGGAGACTACTTCGGTTGCAGGTACTGTCATGAGCTTACTTACAGAACTCGAAACCAGAACACAAGCTCGGCACATCATGGACTCTATGAATGTGTAAAGCTCTCAAAGAAAATGGAAGACCTTCAGGAGAAGGTAAAGCGTTTTACGTGGCGTGGTCGACCCACAAAGAAATATAGAAGACTGCTTCAGATTCAAGCGAGACTTGAGGGCTACTATCGCGCGCTCGATGCAGCTGGAGAACTCGGTCCCAAGGAATAATTTACTCCACCATGCGTCTGGATATAACAGCCAAAGATGGTACTATAAAAGCAGAGAAAGATACTCAAAAGGCAGTAGCTTCTTTGGATAAGTCAGAGTGGCAATTCGACGACGACACTATTACCGCTCTGTCAGACCTCGGAGACATTTTCCGAAGAATCCGCACTCGCATGAATGCTGAAGGCTACACCATCGTAAACGGCAAAGTTGAAAAACTCCCAACTGCCAAACTTTAATGTATATGAAACTGGAAAAATCAGAAAAACAATTATTTAAAATGATTCAGAGCGGTATGTATCGTGACTGTTATCTTATTTATAATCGTAAGAGCACTGACGAGCCTGATAACCAGAAGAACTCAATCAAATATCAGAGAGCTGAGAATAGCAGATATTCTGTACGAGAGAAGCTCCGCATCGCCCCTATCACTCTCAAGAGCTTCTGTGTAGATGGTGTCATTTCAGAGGAACATTCAGGCTTCAAAGAAGATAACGATATCAGTATTAGCGAAAGTGGTCTGGTCCAGTACAAGATCGATCGACCAAAGTTCCAAAGACTTATACAGTTTTTAAGCATGGGTTTATTCAAAGGCATCGTGGTGCTTTGTTGGGACCGAGTAAGCCGTAATAAAGGCGACGATACCGTGGTCCGCAAACTCATGCGTAAAGGCATCGATGTGAGATTCGTATTTGCCAAGTATGATAAGACAAGCTCCGGAGCCTTGCATATGGATATCGACGGCATGTTTGCCGAACATCATTCAAGAGTGACGAGTGAGAAAGTAAAAACCACTACATGGAATCTACGAGAGCGAGGCATCTGTACCTATCGAGCTCCTCTCGGATATTTGAACCTCGGTAACATGGATGAGAAGCCATTCGATCCGGAGAGAGCTCCTATCATAAAGAAAATATTTGAATTGTATGCGTCAGGAGATTGGAGTCTTGAAGATTTGGCACGCTATGCCAAGAAAGAAGGTTTGACCACTGTTCCTATGCGTCGTCGCAGAACAGAAGAAGAAATGCTTGCTGAAGAAGACGATGAAATAGAGATCGAACAAGTCTCTCGGCCTATAACTGCCAACATGGTCCATAAGATACTGACCAATCCATTTTATAAAGGATTGATTATAGGAAATAATCATCAATACATTCCGAGCATTAGCCATCAAGCGCTTGTTACCTTTAAACTCTTTGATGATGTACAGGCTCTGCTTTTCAAAAGAAAGACAAGCGTCCATTACACCGATAAACTCGATCTCTATTATCGAGGCTTGGTCCGTTGCGCTCTGTGTAGCCGAGTCTATACGCCCTATATGAAGAAAGGTATCCAATACTTCAACTCCCGATGCCCGGATGACTGCGCAAACCCAAAAAGAAACTTCAATATTAATTTCATTGAAAATAAAGTTGGAGACCTCCTATCAAATCTTTACTTTAGTGATAAGGAGCTTGTAGAGATAGATGCCCGGACCACAACCGATATAGCTATATTTGAGGAGAAGCGAACGGTGAACCTTGAGGTGAATGAGGGTCAAAAGAAGAAGATCAGAGAGAAACTCAAGTTTTTGCATACCAATAAGCTGGACCTACTTATAGCCGGTACCTATTCGGCCGAGTCATATCTTGAAGAAGAAAACAGACTTCATGGCGAACTCACTAAGTTACAAGGCGAAGAACAGACTTCCGATGAAGCCATGCACGAGGTTATTAAAGACATCGTAAAAATTTCAGAACTACTGAAAGACAGTGCAGCATATTGGTCTTTTGCGAATTCGCACGAAAAAGAGCAAATCATGCGTGTAATTTTTTCAGAACTTTCATTATCCGAAAATACCTTGCAATTCAAGGTTAAAAAAGGATTTGTCTCATTTCAATCGAGACTTCTTGTTGAGGGTGACCTCACGGGGAATCGAACCCCGATTTAAGCCTTGAGAAGGCTCCGTCCTAACCGTTAGACGATGAGGCCATGCGTAGACATTCGCGCGCAGGAAACAAAACTCGAAACCGCGCGCAAAATGAGATTAACACATTTTCTACTTCTTCTCCAACCATTCCCTCTCCTGTCTCACCAGCAAATCTTTCGCCAGATCAGGCTGACGCATAAGGGCTTTCACCACACGTTCCATGCAGATCGATTGCGATCCTTTCACCAGGACAACATCCCCGGCCTTGATCAGAGGAATCAGATACGCCGCCGCTTCCGCAGACATATCGAAATCGTGCACTGACCCCGATGGAAAACCGTTCTTCAATGCTTCATCCATAGTCATGCGCGAACGTTGGCCGACCAAGATAAGCTGACCAGCAATTCCTATAACTTCCCTCCCTATGCGGCGGTGTTCTTCGGTGGCATATTTTCCCAATTCCATCATGTCGCCAAATACGGCAATCTTTGTTCCCGAACAGCTGATCGCTTTCAATGTTTCAAGAGCCGCAATGACCGCATCAGGTGAAGAGTTATACGTATCATCGATAAGAGTCGAACCATTCAATCCTTGAATGATATTCATTCTGCCGCACGGAGCTTTGTATGCAGGGAGAGCTGCCGCGATCTTTTCAACGGTCATACCGCACGCTTTACCTACTGCAGCCGCCGCAAGCAACGGATAGTGATATGTGCTGCCCAAAATACCTTTCATTGATACTGGAAATATATTTCCATCCATCTCTATATTGAATGTAAAACCGACCGGCGCCGACTCTTCATACATAATAGTTTGCGATTGGCCTTTCACGTTTGCCGCAGGATTCATTCCATACGTACTGATCGTGACATTTTTTTCTTTTGCAATGCGTTCCGCCATCGAGAGCGTATTTTCATCATCGGCAAATAATACAAGCGTGCCTCCTGTTTTGACCGCTTCCGCTAGCGCCGCTTTTTCTTCGAAAACTTGCTGGGGCGATGTGAAAAATTCCACATGTACCGGCGTGCGGCTTACGCGAGTAATGACCGCAATATCAGGATGCAGCCATTTCACGACGTTCTTAATATCCCCCGGATGATCCGCCCCTATTTCCACGATCAGGCAATCAGGATATTCCTTGCGCCACAGGATCAATTCAAAACCTTGGATCATATTGCGGATCCAACCGGAAATATTTCGCCAGGCATTCGGCACCCCGATGATAGTAAGCGGCAACCCGATATCGCTATTCAGGCTTTTCTCGCTTTTGCGCACATACTTCCGCTCATCCTTGAGCACGCTGTAAATGGCATCCTTCGTCGATGTCTTTCCCACACTGCCCGTCACAGCCACGATAAAAGGCTTGTACTTGCGTATAATAAGCCTCGATTCGAGAGTGAGAATTCCAACAATGATTTTTTTGAATAGGTGCATGGTGTTGGCGAATATATCTAGGATAGCATACCACCATTAAACGTGCAGAATATATTTCAATCTATCTGTCAGGCGCAACATTATAATAATTTAACAAGAACTTCGTTATTTCACTAAACGGATCCGTCAGTGTCTCCGAGGCATACTGCGCGCCCTTCGGGTACACTTGATACAGGAATACCAGGAATTTCGGATCATACGCCGGAAAATATCCGAAGAACGAGTGCAGATATCTGTCCGGATAATATCCTCCGCTCGCATGATCCGCGATCTGCGCCGTACCGGTCTTTGCGGCGATGCTGTAATGCTCAAAATGAATATCCGGATGAGCCTGCGCGATCTTATCATCAACCACTTTCACGAGCATGCGGGTAACTTCGTCAACCGTTTCACTTGCAAGTACCGGCCCTTTTTTTGCCACCTCAATGGATTTGCTCGTACCATCAGTATAGTCGATTTTCCTGACCACATGAGGTGTCACGACATATCCTCCATTCGCCAAAACAGAAAGTGCCCGCGCCATATTCACAGGAGAAATGGCGATGCCTTGTCCATAGGCGGCCGTGGCGATCTCCACGTCGCGGCCTGTCTTCAAGTTGCCCACAATTCCCGCAGCTTCATTCGGAAGGTCTATATTCGTCTTCTCTCCCAAACCGAAGCTCATGAAATATTTTGCGAAAGCATCTTTTCCCACTTTGAGAGCGATGGTCGCCACACCGACGTTCAATGACTGACTTAAAATTTCCTGCATAGACGTGATTCCTCGCGCCTTGCCATCATAGTTCGATATCTTTTTGCCTGACAATGTCATTGTTCCCGTATCAGTATAAGTTGAACTCGTCGTCACCGCTTTCGTATCCAAAGCCGTAGCCATGGTCAGCGGTTTCATGATCGAACCCATTTCATACACGTGTTCAATCAACGGATTAGATAATACGCTCACATTCTTAAGGGTGGAAATGCTATTGGGATCGAAAACCGGCAAGGATGACATCGCTACTATTTCTCCTGTGTGCGGATCAATGACGATCCCGCCAATTTCATCCGAATGCCAGATCGCAAGAGTCTGGGCAAGGATTTTCTCCAGATATTTTTGCGTCGTCGGTTCTATCGTAGTCACCAGATCTCCCCCTTTTCCATCCGCATCCCCGAAAACCGAAGTACGGAAGCCGTACAAAAGCTGAGCGAAGGCATTCACGCGCGAACTCGCTCCCGTGCGTCCGAGAACATTCTCGTATGTGCGTTCAAGTCCATATTTTCCGCTTACGGAAGTGGAACTGGCATTTTCACCGATGATTCCCAGCACATGAGCTGCCATGGAATTTCCAGGATATGATCTCCATGTTTCAGGAGAAATTCCTATGCCCGGAAGCGATAAGCCTTTTATGGATTGCGTACTCGTCGCATCCAGATGCGCCGCCAACACTTCATACTGATCGCGGGGTTTTTTTGCCTTTGCCAGAAAATCGGATCGATCGAGTGTAAGATACTGCGACAGCGCGTCGTATTCCTGCGTAGCATTTGAAACCTGCGTCGGATTCATATACACCACGAAGCCGGTACCCAAAGTCGCGGCAGCCGAACGGGTGCCGTCTTTGGATTGGAAATAAATCGAGCCCCGATCAAAAAGCATTCCAACCGGTTTTACGTATTGTTTCTCCGCACGGGCCGCATACGATGGACCTTTGGCTATTTGCGTCCAATACAGACCGGATGCGAGTACGCCAGCCCCAAGAATAATGAGAATGAAAACAAATCGTGCCCGAGTACGCTGTTTAGAATTCATGTCTTAGAGTTCATGTCTACTCATAGCCACGCGGCCGAGTGATGTCTGTCTGGAAATATATTCGCTGACATGCCCTTGTTTCATTCCATACTTGGCAACATGATCAGGCGTGATAATGCTGGATAATTCGAGATATTGCGCATCCAATTTATCCACGGTGCCGCTTAGAGACGCCATATGAGCTTCAACTTTTTGCAAAGCAACCGTATTCGCAATGACTTTATATACATGAAAAGCATATACAAAAACAAGAATTGCGCATGTGGCAATAAGGGCGTATATCATCTGTACATGATAGGCTCTGGCTGTATTGTATGTGTGTGCAATTGCTTTGGTCATATTTTTTCTATTATTCTTAATTTTGCGCTTCTCGATCGCGGATTTTCCGCTACTTCCTGATCCCCTGCCTGTATCGGTTTTTTTGTAAAAATGCGTCCCCCGTTTTTTATCTGTTTTTTAAAAAATTCTTTGACGATGCGGTCTTCGAGACTATGAAATGAAATGACCGCCATCCGTCCGCCCGGACCGAGCCGTGCATATCCTTTTTCCAAACCTTCTTTCAAGGAATTAAGTTCATCGTTCACTGCAATTCGCAACGCTTGAAATGTTTTTGTTGCGGGATGAATCTTGCTTTTTCGTGCGAATCCTGGAACCGACGACTTCACAATCTCCGCAAGTTCCATCGAGGTCTCAATTGGTTTCTTGGTTCGGTAGATCACGATGCCTTTGGCGATGCGTCTGGCATAGCGATCTTCCCCGTATCCGAAGATGATGTCTGCTATCACTTCTTCAGTCCACTCGTTCACAATCGTCTTTGCGGTGAAGATATGCGCGGAAGGATCTCCGAAGGTCATATGCAGAGGCTCATCCCTTTGGAATGAAAATCCTCTTCCGGAAGCATCGAGCTCATCGGATGAAAGACCTAGATCCAAAAGAATATAATCAACCGTCGCAATGCCATGAGTGTCGAGAACGGTGTCCAGGTTGCGAAAGTTTTCCCGTACTAAAATGACTTTCTTCGCTTTTCCTTCCAATGTTTTCGCATCGCGCTCGATAGCCTGCGGGTCCTGATCGAAACCGATGATGTTGACATTGCCATCCAAAGCTTTCGCTATGGCAAGAGCATGTCCTGCACCGCCGAGTGTTCCATCGAGATACCACGGAACATCTGCTCCGCCTTTTGCGCCAGTTTTATTTGACGCAGTGAGTCCTTGGATTACTTCATGTAAAAGAACAGATTCGTGAATGCTTTGCATACTTGTCTAGAGCATTCCTGCCTGACCAAGCTTTTCTGCGAGTACGCCCGCCTTGCTCTCAATAGAGCGGCGATACGTATTCCATGCTGCCTCATCCCAGAGTTCTGCGCGATCGCGAACGCCAATGAAGACCACTTTGGACTTCAACTTGGCTCGCTCGCGCAAATGATCCGGAAGAAGCATGCGGCCGACTGCATCAACCTCGACTTCAACTGCTCCCCCAAGGAGATACCTGTTGAAGCCTCGATTGTCCGCCTGCAGTATCGAGCTTTCATTCACCGACAAACGCTCTGAAATCTTTTCCCATTCCTTCATCGTGAAGATGAAAAGACAAGAATCGAGTCCGGGCGTGATCACCACTTTCTTTCCCATTTCCTGTCTGAATTTGGCAGGAAGAGAGAGGCGGTTTTTGTCATCGATAGAATGAGTGTATTGCCCGATGATCATAATTTTAGTGAAAATAAATGGCTTACCCACTTCTTCCCACTTAATGGATATTTTACCCCACTTTGTGGTTTTACACACCATAAAGAGCTGTGGATAAGCGGTGGATAAGGAACACTTAAGGGCACACTTACGCAACGCGCATGCAAGGCCAAGAGAAAAGCTAAGAAAAATGGTAATAAAAAAGCGAGGAAGGTTCCTCGCCTGAAAATAAAAAAATGACTGAAGATAACAACTACTTGAGATGAGCAGAAGCATCTTTCCCTGAAGACCCAGAGGCCGAGGAAAACTTCCCAAATCCTTTTCCCCGCGCTCTCACGAAATTCGGTATTGCAATTGCGGCAAGCAAACCGATGATGGCCACGACTATCAGGATTTCAACGAATGTAATCCGGACGTTGGTTCTTGGAGCATTGTTTTGAATCATAAAAGAGCAGCCATGACATTACTCTACTCTAGAGCATCGATCACTGTGCCTTCAGATTACATTTAATTTTTGAATTTATCAACTCTACTGTCTACTGCGCACACTTTATATCTTCGGCTTCATCAATGGGAACATCTGGGTTTCACGAAGAGGTTTATCGACAAGAAAAGCAAAGAGGCGTTCGCCAAAACCGTAGCCACAGGTTGGCGGCATTCCATGTTCGAGCATTTCGACGAATTCCCAGTCCGCCATCATGGCCTCGGTGTCCCCTTTGTCTATGAGTTTCTGCTGGGCTTCAAAACGTTCACGCTGATCGATCGGATCATTGAGCTCGGAATATCCTCTGCCCATTTCACTGCCGGCGATAATAGGTTGGAACATCTGGACAACATCTTTACCCGGAACTTTCTTCGCGAGCGGAGCAACGATGAGCGGATGATTGATGAGAAATGCCGGCCCGGAAATATTCTTGCGGCAAAACTTCCACAACGTGTCGGTCAGACGCTCCTTGTTGCTGCCTTCATATTTTACTTTGAGCTCATCGAGCTTCTTCATCATGTCTTTTTCAGAAGCCGTACGCACATCTATACCCGTCTGTTTGATTATTTCGTCACAGTAATCAATTCGCACCCATTCATCCGCCAGATCGAAGCTGTGTCCTCTGGATGTAAACTTGGTCGTACCGAAAACCTCGGTTGCGATCGCTCGGTACATTTCCTGTACCAATGTCATGCCATCCTCATAGTTCGCATAGGACCAATAAAATTCCATATTCGTAAATTCCTGCGCATGTTCCGGGCTGGTTCCCTCATTGCGGTACGCTCTTCCGATTTCAAATGTTTTCGGAAAACCCCCTGCCATCAGGCGTTTCTGCCAGAGTTCACCAATGGAAATGCGGAGATATACATCGAGATCATAGTCATTGTGATGTGTTTTGAACGGAGCCGCCTCTGCACCTCCGGTCGTCGTTTCGAGAGTCGGTGTCTCCACTTCGATAAATCCATTTTTCAGCATAAAATTGCGTGTGACATTCCAGAATTTTGATTTCTTTTGGAACATCTCGCGAAGCTCGGGGGTCATGATAAAATCCAAATACCTCTTCCTGAATTTTTCATCCGGATCAGTGATGCCGTGCCATTTTTCAGGCAATGGCAATAATGATTTGGCAGCCATTGTCCACGAGGTACACAAAAGGCTCTGCTCGCCGCGCTGTGTGACAAAAAGCGTTCCAGTCACACTCACAATGTCACCGATGTCGACTGCCTGCGTGAGCAAATCGAAAAGTTCCACGCTGAGAACATCTTTTTTAATGACTGCCTGGAATGTGGCGGTACCGTCATCGAGTACCAAAAATAAAATAGCCCCTTGTCCGCGGATG
Organism: Patescibacteria group bacterium UBA5187; assembly: GCA_002413065.1. Classification (GTDB taxonomy): domain Bacteria; phylum Patescibacteriota; class Minisyncoccia; order Phycocordibacterales; family PALSA-1337; genus C7867-002. The sequence goes on along the minus strand of DHWH01000023.1, from coordinate 40,494 downwards.
GCCATGATGCGGCCGGTCAACGAAACTTCTTTTTTTGCGGCTTCACATTCAATAAATTTCGAGCGAGCATCCGCTAAAGAAAAACTGCGCGGAACGGAAACCGGATATGGATCCATCCCTGCTTTTTTGAGCAGGTCGAGTTTGTGTATACGCGTCGCTCTTAATTCTTCGAGGGAGGCCATGTATATGTTGGAACTATTTTATAGCTACGATCGTGTACTCAACTTTTCCTTTTGGAGTCGTAATGGTAACCTGATCGCCTTTCTTGTGACCGAGCAATGATGATCCGAGCGGTGACAAGTTTGAAATTTTGCCGTGAGTCATGTCCGCTTCTTCCGAACCTACAATAGAGTACAAGTATGATTTGTTATCGCCTTCCCTCTGAAGTCTGAATGTGGAACCGATCGTGATGATGTCCTTGCCTCCCTCTCCGGTGATCACTGCGTTCTTGAGCAAATTTTCCAAACGCATAATGCGGTCTTCCACTTCCGCCTGTTCCTCGCGAGCTTGATGATATTCCGCATTCTCAGACAAGTCACCGAGTTTTTTCGCATATTCAAGGTGTTCAGCTACTTCCTTGCGGCGTTCAACTTTCAAAAAATCGAGTTCCTTCTTGAGCTCGGCAAACTTTTCATTGGTAAGATATTGAACTTCTGTGGTCATGGAAATAAAAAACGCTTAGTTGATAAGGTTGGCCTATACTATACCAATAATTGGCGAAATATTCAATCCATGATAATCTCTGTATAGAAGAGCCTTGAAATACTGTTAGATGCGAGTCCTTTTGAGGATGGTTGCATGACAGCGCAAGGTTCACGAAAATCAAACCTGATCCGGATGCGCGCTTCAAAAGCGGGTGCATGGATCAAAGGAGATAATAATGAAACAGAAAAAAATAACAGATCTACCGTTTAGAACTGACAGTTACGTTATCGCGTTGCTTCAACCTGAGACGATTATTGATTTAGGACGCCTTAGCACTGGACTCATGGCGCAAGCTTTTGAGGACAGTGTAACCAAGCCTCGCATGATACATGTCCGCACATTGCAATGCGATAAACGTGGTCCGTTCGCATTGAGCGAATCATGCGGTGGGCGAATCACATTAAAGAATCCGTCCGAAATCGGAGTCAAGCATACCGGGATCGTGCTCGCGTGTTCAAATCCGGAGTGCGGACTGACAGTTGCATCTGATCAATATCAGACATTACCAGACCTGTCGAATCTGCTTTTCCATCTTATGTTGAAGCAAATGGTTCCTGATTTGCCTACCGCAAATTTCATCGACTGCAACCTCAAAGAAGAGCCTCTCGTGAGAGGTGAACTCAAGGACGCTCGCGCTCTCGGTCTTATTTCGGTCGCAGCTGACTATTTATATGGAACTGTAGAAAAGTCTCTGACGGCGGGACAGGTAAGAGAACTGAGTTGCGGCTTGGGATATATGTTCACACCTGGTATGGATACTCAATGTGACTGTGACGGCTACGATGCATGGCTCCAGTTCCTTGTCACAAAGAAATTCGAGCTTCTTGGTGACCAACACGACGCATTGGCATCAATGCTACTCGGACCAAAGCCCGCGAGAAACAGCAGATAATTATTTTGTCAAAACGCATCCTGGCGCGAAACCGCCAGGATTTTTTAATATTTAATTTACTTAAAATACTCAGGCGTATTCGCATTCATCCAATCCAACTGCTGCCTCATTGCGGCCGCACCTCCGATAAGATTGTGGACTGAACCTTTTTCCAGAATTATCGCGAACGCATACTTCGGATTTTCATACGGCCAGAAACCGGTTATCCATGAGTTTACTTTGTCTTTGGCGACTCCCAGTTCCGCCGTACCGGATTTGCCGGCAATATTCACGTACGGCACATTGAGAGCGACCGTAGTCCCGATCTGCGTGCCCAGACGCATGCCTTCATGCACGATCGTAAAGTATTTTTGCGGGATATCAACTGTAGACTCAACTTGGGGCGCCTCGCCTTTAATAATAGTAGGCGTAAGCAATATTCCTTTGTTGGCTATCGCCGATACGCCGCGAATGATCTGCATCGGCGTAACTTGAAAGCCATATTGGCCGATCGCCGTATGATAGGTGTCGCCTATATACCAATTTTCATTAAAGGTTTTCTTTTTCCATTCAGGAGTAGGAATCGTTCCCGCTTTATTCAGGAGAAATGAAGGGGCAGCGCCCATCGTAGTGGTACCCAAACCGAACATGCGCAAATAGGTATCGATGTTGGCGATGCCCAATCCTTTCTGATCCTTATATCCCCCGCCGACAGTATAGAAATACGCATCCGACGACATGGCGATGGCATGGCGTAGATCGAGCGAACCGAGATTTTTCCAGTCGCGAAATATGGTGGACTTCGTAGGATCATACGGATTGGGGATCGAGATCGAACCGGTAGTGACGATGATCGTGGAAGGATCAATAATATTTTCATTGAGAACCCCCAAAGCAACATAGGGCTTCACGATGGAACCCGGCGTATATAGGCCGTCGATGGCGCGATTCAGGAAGGGCAGACTTGAATTGTTAAGAAGAGCTCTCACGGCCTTCGAATCTGTCTTGTCGGACATAACCTGAGAACTGTATTCAGGATAGCTTGTCACCGCCAAAACTTCCCCACTGTGCACATCCATAATGATGCCTGCCCCTCCGGAAAATCCGACACGGTTCGCGATATCTTTTATATTGTTATATAAGGCGGACTGCACGCGGCTATCTATGGAAAGGGTGATATTTTTCCCTTGGACCGGAGGCTTCACCACGTTTTCCGAAATGATTTTGCCGCGTGCGTCGACTTCGACGAGCCGCGATCCCGCATCCCCTTTCAGATCTTCATCAAAATATTTTTCAACGCCGGCGACTCCCTGGAAATCTTCCTGGTAATAAAATCCGTTATTATCCTTGGAAGGATATTGCACATACCCGACCGTGTGAGCGAGACCGGTCGATGTGGCATATTGGCGCACTGCGACGCTGTCTTCGCCTTGAATGGCGCTCAATGTCGTATTGGTTGCAGACGAGGCATGAAGCACCTGATTTTTTTCCTGCGAAAATGAAGACGGCGGAATTTGAGACGGAGCATTCCATGCCAGCATCACGCCATTCCGATCCAGGATAACTCCGCGTCCGGCAAAAATAGGGACCGGGCGCAGAAGATTATTTTCACTCCGCGCCTTGTACTGGGTTCCATTCACGATCTGCAGCTGCATCGCTTGGATGATGAAGATCAGCGCGAGCAGAGCAAAAGTCCCGCATACCGAATAGAGCGCCAGACGCGTAATGGGTTTTTCTATTCGTCCCTCAAACTGCGACGTATCGTAATTGGGAATGTTACTGGAATCCAGCATGATCTGGTCAGGATCGATCTCATGACCTCTGCGGGCACCCCGTCCGCGGCTTTTTCGATTCAATGAACGCAGGAATGTGTTAAAAAATGAAGACATGTAATTGATATTCTACTTCCTCACCACCCCCTTACCCCACGCAACTACTGCAAAAATAATAACGGAGACAATCAGTCCACTATGGCTGCGCAAACCCATCCCCAGAACATGATTGAACAACGAATCATATACTATCCCCGCGGCAATTATTTCAATAAAGTATGGAAAATACCAAACTCCAAAAAGACCGAACAGTAACGCGATCACCCACCAGCCCTGAAGAATACTGACGGCAATCAGGATATCGAGAATTATTCGCACTAGTAAACGTCGGGTCATAAATTACATTTTTACTTTCGTATCAACCAGCATCCATCTCACTTCATACACATTCACTGACGGTGCGAACAAAATAGTCTCGAACGGCTGTGTAGGGTCGGAAACGACCGATGTCACGATCCCGAAAGGTTTTGCGGTCAAAGAAGGAATGGTTACAAAATCACCTTCCGCCACTTTGACATCGCGAGGCAATTCCGCACGATACTGTCCCCCGCCACGACCGATGGCAGTTGCCGGCGTATGTGCGGTTCCGATGCGCACTTCATATCTCTGTCCCGGCGAAGAAAAAAGTCTTACTTTCGATGTCTGACTCTGCACATCGACGATCTCCCCGATGAGAACATTTCCCGGGGCATACGCGGTATTTCCGACGGCAAAATTGTGATCTGCTCCGGCATCAATGATGAATTCATCGTAGACAGCGGCTGGCGGACGGACGAGCACCGCTGCCAAAACATACGGTGTTGTGGATGCACGACCCAATATCGCTTTGAGTTCGTTATTTTCCATTTCAACCGACTGGATCGTTTCCAGACGAACGTCCGCATCCGCCACTTGCCTCTTCAAATCCTCGTTCTCACGGAGCAATTGATCAGGTGAATGCAAAGATCCGCTCAAAATTGAAAATTCGCTGCGCCAAAATGGCCGGGCAATACTTGTGAATAAAGCAGAAAAGAAATGCGGGACAATGAAGACTACTGCGGCGATAAGAACAATGCCGCAAAGAAAGCTTAGCGCGACAATTCGCGTTTGGCGGCCGCGCGTACGATTAGTATTTGTTTGAAGGTAAGTCATCTTCGCTTACAAGAAGAACCGATCGATACGCATTAAGGTCCTCGAGAACGATGCCCGCACCTCGCGCAATCGCGGTCAACGGATCATCGCAGACAGTGACGGGCAACTGCAATGTTTCCGCCAAAAGCTCATCGAGTCCTTTGATGAGAGCGCCGCCACCGACGAGATGCACGCCGCGCTTCATGACATCCGAAAGGATTTCCGGCGGAGTCGTTTCTAAAACTTCGCGCGCAGCGACTATGATTCCCTCGATGGATTGTCCCATCGCTTCGCGAATATCGGAATCAGTGATGACCACTTCGCGCGGCAACCCCGTAATGAGATCGCGGCCTCGAATGGTGGTCTCCAAAGGATCTCTGGGGATCACACTGCCAACCGCGATTTTTACTTGTTCGGCCGTCGTTTCTCCGATCAGGATTTTAAATTCATTGCGAATATAAGAAATGATGTCGCTGTTAAGTTTGTCACCGGCGATTTTGAGGCTCTTTGACTGAACAATGCCGCCGAGCGAGATAACCGCGATATCCGTTGTCCCTCCGCCAATGTCTATGATCATGCTCCCGACCGGTTCGTGGATCGGCAATCTGATGCCGATTGCTCCGGCCATCGGCTGTTCTATAATATACACTTCACGCGCACCGGCATTTTTCGTAGCATCGCGGACGGCGCGCACTTCAACGTTGGTAACGCCGGAAGGTACGCCGACTACGACGCGCGGTCCGAGAAATTTCTTTGGCAAAAATTCACTGGCGCGTTTCATGAGGTATGAAAGCATTTCTTCGGTGACCTCGAAATCTGAAATAACACCATCGACGAGCGGACGCACTGCAGTGATGTGCGTCGGCGTACGTCCAAGCATCTCCTTTGCAGCTTTGCCGACAGCTACGACTTGTCCGGTCTTTTCATTGACTGCAACGACAGATGGCTCAGAGACGACAATCCCTTTGCCGCGTACATATACGAGCGTATTGGCGGTACCCAGATCTATACCGATATCATTGGAGAAACGGGCCAGGAATGTGTCTTTTTTATCCTTCATTATGTTGATTGTACCTTACCATACCGGCGGAAAAAACGGTATTGACAGGGTTGGATAAATAGAGTTTTTACCTCCCCTTCGGAATAACACTTTGCAACTGCCCTATCGGGTAAAATTCCGCACCATCCTTGTCTCCGGAAGACGTAGTGCGCATGCCCATGACAATTCCCGTCAAATCGAATAGAGGAGTGCCTATAATAACTTTCGACGATGAGATGGATGTCTTGATCGGAAGCGTATCGGCTACAGGTGAAACTGATGCTTCAGTGATAATGCCCTGACTCAGGATCTGCGTTGCCGTGCCCGAAAGAGAGAAAACAGTCTGACCGAGATATGGCGATGATCCGATTTTCACTGGAACGAATTCAATATCAGATGGTGCGACAAGAGGTGCTAAAAATATAATATCTCCATCGTTTTGAGACTGAACAATCGTGACTGGAATACTTTTGCCATTTGGAAAAACGGCTTCGTAGTCCGAAAGGCCGGCCACTGCCGATTTGTCGGAGAGAATAACACCATCTTTCGAAACGATAAGTCCAAGACCGCCGATCACTGATCCGTTTTTGCTCCTGAGCTTGACCACGCTTTTGGAAACTATTCGAACTGCTGCCGCCGTCTGACCTTCGATCGTCATCGAGAGAGCTGCGCTATTTTGCGGAGCGATCTGCTGGATGGTTTTTTCAATGACCTGGGAAATCGTGCGAGTAACCCCTTGAGGAGCCTGATCCATAAGAGAAACAGTCACGATGCCCGTAGCAAGAGACGTAACGAAAGAAACAAGGAGAGCGAGGAGGATAAGCTGCTGTTTAGAGAGGTCACTCATGTCTGCAGTGTATAACGCTGTGCATAAAATGCAAGTAGTGTTGGTAGTATTAGTAGTGTTAGTGCCGCCGCCCTTCAGTCCAAATGCTCGAATATGTGCGGCTTAGGACACATTCTCAAAACCAAGCACTTTAGTTAACTAAAGTGCTTGGTTTTTGATACACTACCCCCCTATGCATTGGAATTTCAAAGATACAGAAAGGCTCGTGAGGGCATTTATCCTGGCCGATACCACTCACTTGCTTAGAGACTTCTTAAAAGACCTGCTTACTGAAAAAGAAATAATTCTATTTGCCAAACGATTAAATGCAGCCTGTTTAATACTCGATGGCGCCCCTTATTCTCAAATTCAACAAATCACAGGTCTAAGCTCAACGACAATTGCTCGCATTTCAAAGAAACTCATCGACAAAAGAGGCGGCTTTCAACAAATAATTAAAAAGTTCAATCCCCACGGCCGGCGTTATTTTGATTAGACAATCTGACATTCCAACTCTATTCCAAACACTATTTCGCAACCGCCACCGCTTCTTCAAAAGCAATGGAAAGCAATCGTGATGCACCATCACCACCCATCGTCACTCCATACAAAACTCCCGCACGCGACATCGTCTCGCGATTGTGGGTAATCAGAATCAGCTGAGAATGTTTCGAAAGATTCTCAATCATATCACCATATTTCTTTGAGTTCGCTTCATCGAGAGCGGCGTCCGTTTCATCAAGGATAATAAATGGCGGCGGATTGACCTGGGAGATAGCGAATAAAAGCGCGATCGATGTCAGTGCGCGTTCTCCGCCGGAAAGCATCATAAGTCCCTTCACTTTTTTGCGGGGCAAATTCACATTCACATCCAAACCTTCCGGACCGCTTTCTTCAGAGGCATCTTCATTTGGATCCGAAATCAAATCGCCCAAATCCTCCACGTCGCTCTTTTTGCGACGCTTGGTTTCTTTTACGACAACGAGTTCTGCGCGGCCGCCACCGAACATCAAATTGAAATATTTCTGGAATTCAGTATTGATCTTCAGGATGCCATTCTTGAATTCAAAATCAATGCGCGCATCCAGTTCGGTAACGAGCGTGAGCAATTCCGTTTTTGCTTTTTCCAAGTCCAAAAGCTCGCGAGCCAAAAATGCATCACGCTCTTCAGTCTCTTTGTATTCTTTGAGAACTTCTGACCCTCCCGCCGCCCCGGAATCTTCCAGCCTTATTTTATTGCGTTCGATTTTCCTGTGGCGTTCTTCCTGGGCTACGCGATCGGAATGATGGGCATCGGAAATTTTTTCATACGTAACCGCATCCCTTCCCGCCATCATGCCCGCTTCTCCCGCTTCACGTTTGAATTCAGCTTCGATATGCATGCAAATTCCCGATTCCTGAGTAAGTTTTGCGACGATAGTACGCACTTCATTTTGACGCGCAATGATCCTGAATACGTCTTTTTCGGCCTCGCGATTCGTATCTTTTTCTTTTTCAATGGCCCCTTTGAGATCGTTGTATTCTTTTGTCACGGCTGACTCCGTATCAGAAATACCCTTGAGTTTGGCCTCAAGTTCATTTCTATTTCGCGAAAGAGATGCGATCTCCTGTTCAGCTTCGGCGATCAAAGCGGAATCGGTCGCCGAACGATGACGCGCAATAAAACCCTTCAAAGTCGAAAGCACTTCGGTAAAAAGCGTGCGGGCATCTTCGATACTGCGCAAAGACTCGATCGACTGCACGACTTCCTCGAGATCCTTTACATATACCGTCTTGAATTCATCGCGCTTCTGTTTTTCTTTTTCCTTTTCAATGACGCGCGCGTTCGCGTGCATCTCTCCTTCCAGACGTCCGAGCTCGCGCATGATCGTATCTTTTTCGATGCGCGTACGAGCCAGCTTTTCTTCAAGAGCAATGATGCTATCGCTTTTCGTATCCTTATTTTTCGAATCCGTCAGAATGGTCTTTGCTTTTTCAAGCGCCAACTCAAGTTCCGCCAATTCCTTGCGCGGTCCGGCGATCTCGCGTGCGATGCGTTCTTTTTCGATCCGAATGAAATATTCTTCTTCCCTGAAATATTCTTTATACAAAGCAATAAGTTCCCTGCGCAGCTCTTCGGCCTTTTCTACTTTTTCAACCTGCTTCTTCAAGAATCTGAGATGCGGAGTGATCTCGCGCCGGAGCGATTCAACCTCCTTCATATTCTGCTCAGTCCGTTCGAGCTTGCGGATGCTTTCCAGTTTTTTCCATTGATACATTTTGAGACCGAGTGCATCCTCGATCATCTCGCGTCGTTCGCGAATGGACGCGGACAAAATGCGATCTGCTTCGCCCTGCGAAATGATGTGATGACCGGTAGCCCCGATATGCGCTCCTGCAAGCAGTTCAATGATATCCTTCAGTCGAACCTGGCTTCCATTCAACAAATACTCGTTGGAATTGTCGCGATGAACGACACGCTCGATGGTGACTTCATCAAAATCGATGGTCGGAAACAGTTTGTGCGTATTATCAAAAACGAGTTTGGCATTGGCACGGTTGGCTCTGCCGCTGCCGGCTTCACCGCCCCCATTCCAGATCATGTCCTCACCGCGTTTGCCCCGCAATGACTTTATGGATTGTTCGCCAAGCACAAAACGAAATGCTTCAGCTGTGTTAGATTTTCCTGAGCCATTCGGCCCGACTATGCCCGTGATCCGGGACGTGAAATGCAAAGTTGATTTCTTTGCAAAGGATTTAAATCCAGAGAGTTCCAGAGATTTGAGATACATGCACACATTTTAGCATGAGTATGCGGTGAATAATATCCTGCGCCTGCCTCCTACCACTTCTTTACCTCCAATGCCTTCTCCGCCGCCTTCTGCTCTGCTTCCTGCTTGGATGCCCCGCTCCCTATAGCGATCTGAACATCGCCCAAAAAGACGCCCAATGTGAATTGTTTGTTGNNTTGTGATCGGGACCAACTTCTTTGAGAGTGCGATACGACGGAGTAAGACCGGCTTTTTCTTGTGCTCGTTCTTGGAAACGGCTTTTTGCATCCAGCCATGATTTTTTCGAGACGATCTCATCAATATCGATAATATTCAAAACGTAATCAGAAATAAAATTGGCTGCGCCGTTATAGCCTTGGTCGAGATAGATGGCGCCAATAACAGCTTCAACTGCATTGGCCAAAATGATCGAGCGTGCACGGCCAGTGTCTTTCAACTCGCCTTTTGACATGAGCATGTAGTCCTCCAATTTCATAGCACGTGCAACTTTTTCCAGACTGACGGCGTTCACCAGTGCCGAACGGAATGCAGTGAGCTCACCTTCAGCTTTTTTTGGATATTTTCTGAATAAAAAACTGGTGACCACCAATTCCAAAACCGCATCTCCAAGAAATTCGAGACGCTCATTGTGCTCGAGACCGGCACCGCGATTTTCATTCAGATATGAACGATGCGTGCAGGCCATGCGAAGCAGGCTGATATCGGTAAAATCCACACCTATATGTTTCGCGAAAGATTCAATACTTTTTGTCATGTTATTTAAATTCAACCTTCCATTATTTCCGCCGTCCGCATTTCGCCAGACTTACTTGCCTTCATTCAAAATCGTGACCGCCTTCGTTACGATCGGCAAAATATCATTATAAAAATTGAGCTCCAAAATATCGGCAAGCTTGAACCATTTTGCATCATCAAGTCCGGGCTTCTTGGCAAGAGTGAGATCTTCGAATGGAGAATTGGCCAAATAATAGTGCACTTGTTTGCGGATCTTCCCTATTTCAGGATCATTTGCAATGTATTCATTGGTGCCCAGATCCGCCTCGATAGTGACGGCAAGGCCGATCTCTTCTTTTACTTTATTGATAGTGCCCGTATTCGGATCGATACCTTCCGGAATTTTTCCTTTGGAAAGAGTCCAGTGCCCGAAGATGTCATGAACGAAAGCCAAATAAATTTCTTTTCCTTTCTTGCCGTACACGACTGCGCCCCCAAGATGCTGAATGGGCATTTTTTCATAGGGAACTTCCGGGGCTTTTTTCTTTTTTGCCGGCTGGGCATCCTTTCCGGGCTCGCCGAGTTCTTTGTAGACGGCACCGAGAACGCCATTCACGAAGCGTCCGGATGTCTCGCCGCCAAATGTTTTGGCGAGCTCGATAGCCTCGTTGATGGCGACCTTCGCCGGCACCTCATCGCGATCGGAGAAAAGCAATTCGTACAATCCGAGGCGCAATACATTGCGATCAACCGGAGAAATTTTGTCGATTGGCCAATCAGGCGCGGCTTTCTCAATAATGTCGTTGAGTTCCCCTTTCTTTGCCAGAATCCCCTTCAAGAGAAGCTCCATAAATGAAACGTCAGAAACGCCCGGAGCAAATTCTTTTGCATTCCTGCGGACGATCGATTCTACTTCGACATCATTACGCCCGCGAGAGTCCCATTCGAAGAGGGACTGGAGGACAACGGAGCGTGAGAGGTGTCTGTTTGCCATGGTTTAATTAAAGAACAATTGTTTTAACAAATAACTTCTATTTATAAGAATCTAAGATGCATGATGTAAGATGTGTGAATGAATACAGAACTTTTCAAACCCTATCTGTATTTTTCTTAACCCTAATTCTTGCATCTCATTCAGCAAAACTATTTTGCCTTTGCCGCAGTGGCCTTTTGCGCTCTCTGGACCTTCTTCGTAACCTTGGCTGCAATATCCAAAACCTTCCGTCCATTGTATGAACCGCAGTTCATGCAAATGCGATGGCTCTGGTGCAATGCGTTGCAGTTCGAACACTTCGAAAGACGCACTACCGTCAGTGCGTGATGCGAACGTCTATTGTTGCGGTGTGACCGCGTTGCGCGCATTCGATTTACCATGGCGACAGTATTACACAGTATTTAAGTTTGTGCAATATCTTATAATCTGTTACATTTCTCTGACGACTGTCACGAATATTTTTGCGCCCATAGCTCAGCTGGTAGAGCAGATCCCTCTTAAGGATAAGGTCGTAGGTTCGATCCCTACTGGGCGCACAAACATACACGCACAATTACACAAATAAAAAAACCGGCCTCGATTGAGCCGGTCAGATTTGGAAAAACGGGTACGCGTCACGGACAACTTCGTCCCATTTCAAGTCGATAGCCTGATCAAATTGAGCGACAGATTCGCGCCGGAAATGACATACAGGAACTCGTCCATTCGTGTCGACCATACATATCCAACTTTGAACAGAGGCCTTTACTATAACGTGACTATAGATAAAGAGACTCATATGGCTCGCTGACTCGAATTCCTCCTCTTCAGCTGGTTCCACGAGAATATGGTTGGGATTTCCATCTATCATGTAGAGTGTCGCCTCACAAATGAGCATCGAGTGTTCTTCATCGGCATAAATAGAGAGATCATACGTGTAGGCACCTGGAGTAAATCCTACGAGAAGATACTAGAAACGGATGAAAACATACGCCTCTTTATCACGCATTACCACTTCCCCTTGATACGAATGACCTTTTTGAATTATCTCCGTGGTGACATATCCGGGTTGGCTTTGAAAGCTCGCATCACCTTTGAGTGCACTCAAGTATTCTTTAATTTTAGTATTCATGCATCTGGCATGAGAATACGCCTATACAACCGATGCGTCAATCAGAATGCTGCCCTATCTAAATTTGCCTACACCGGACCGATTGCGTACAATGGCAGATACTAAATCAAATGCCGGGGTGGCGAAATTGGTAGACGCACGTGCCTTAGGAGCACGCGGAGCAATCCTTGGAGGTTCGAGTCCTCTCCCCGGCACAAACGAGCATAGCGAGTATTCTAATCTGTCGGATTTTGACTACCCCGGCATAAATATAAAAGGAAAAGCTCGCAATCTGTCACGAATTGCGAGCTTCTTTTTTCTTCCCTTCTAATTTTTGCCAATTAGTTAACGTGAGTCCAAGGCCTTCGCCAGTTCATCGAGAGAACTTTCCGTCTCCACTGATTTAAACCACGATTTTTTTGACAGACTGAACCACTGCCGAGGGAAACCTACCCTCTGTTTCCAGCTTTGAACCCCTTTAGGATCAAAAGCCATCGCCGTCATCTCTTGCAGATCTGCAAGTTTAATCCTCGTTCCCGGCGACCAATGGTTGTACGTGCCCTTGTAAAGGGCCAACCATGCCAAGGATGGAAGATACCAGTCGGTTTCATCGCTCCCCGATTGACCGAGGAATGACAGTACCTCCCAATTGGCGCTTTTCTTCGCACCATCTGGAAGATCTCGATACCGGCACATTGCAGCAAGGGATTGAAACCCGTTCTGCATTTGCGCCATGATACCGCGACGGCTCACTTCATCTTGGTTGCCCATTATCGTGACATTGCAGGATTCATTCATCACGATCGTGATGTCAAATCCGGCATACCGAAGTGCGCTGTGTGCAGCCGGATTGTCCGACAGCACTGCCGCTCCCCGGAGTGTATGCCACTTTCCATTTGCCGGCACCTCGACAAAAAACTCATGGGGAGGATTCGCTTCCATCCTGCGGAGAAAATTGTGAAAATTCTCCTGGTCCTTATACAGAACCCGCAAGGCAAAAGTTATTTCCCCCTGAATTCCCTCAAACCGGTCTTCCAGTTTTTCTGTTTTACTGGTACGCCAGAGAGCCTCGTAGATTGCCTTGAGGCCGAAGAAGGTGCAATGCTCAGCATTTTCTTCTTTGCTGATTTTTTTCATCATCCCTTCTCTGGCTTCTGCAAACGGATACGACTCCAGATCCGAGTCCACGACTTTCGACATGAACTCGAGGAACGGCTCTTCGCCCGGTTGCACCTGCAGTTTTTTTGACTGGCAGACAATGACGTACTTAATGGCGCGTTTAGCCCACTTCAGTGCGTTACGCAACTTGTCCTGGTATTCTTCGCCGGACGCCGTGTTTTGCACACGGAGCATCTTGAGAATAGACCCGAGATGCATTTTCGGACACCCTTTGTTGTTGTCCCAATGGGTGACCTCGTCGCACGCTTCTCCATAGATGCGCGACAACTTGATGCCGATTTCTCGTCCCAGCAACTCGGACGCACTGGTTTTTTCCATGCGAGCTTTTTTCCCACTCGTATGTTCATCAATGTAGCCGCCTCCACCGAGTACCAGCACCTTATCCAAGATCCATTCCTGCTTCGCTCTCCTCGAGATACGGGCGGGAAAAAATCTTTCGGCATCTCTGATGCCTAAGAAGACCTTAGCGCCAAACTCATCACTTAGGAAATCAGCAAAAGCTTCATCCAAGTGAAGGTGCAGAAGGACCTTCTTTACTTCACGAACTTGAGGTTTTTGGAGGGTATTAGCCGCCATAATTGTTCCTTTCTCTTTTGTGGCCGCGAGGCCGGTTTATGGTTGACTGTTTTTTTAAATATTGGCAAAACGTCAAAGAACGTTGCTGGAGACATTATATCATATATAATATATAAGTCAATAGATTACATTAAATGACAACTATTGACTTTTGTAAATACCTGCGATACAATGCGAGCTGGATTTAGAATTAATTTTTAGGTGAACATTTACAACAAAAACCGGCCTATATAGGCCACAACAAACGAAAGGAATACGGTTATGGCAGACGATAAAATAAACAAGTCCGGGCTTCCGGACCCTGAGCTTCCCTTACCGGAAGCGGCAGAACCTCCGGCAGCAGCAACACCTCCAACTCCGGCACAAAAGCCGAAGGTGGAAAAGATTGCGGTGAGCGGCACAAACATTGCCTGGGAAGAAATTCCCGGTGCAAATTATCGGGTGAGAATTTACGAGGTCTCACCCGGTGGAGCATTGGTGGCAACCCCAATGTTTGTGGAACTAAACAATTCGAGCATGAACCTCAAACCCGCTCTTGAAAGCGGGGACATGAAGGAAGGTTCTGTGTACGAATTTCAGATCAGTGTGGATATGGGCGAAGGATTCGGTGAAGATGCGAAACAGGTATTCCATGTGGCCGGCGGCAAGCTGGACTATGGAGAAAAACCTGTCGCGCCTATGACTCCGACGTCAGTCATTCCGCCAAAACCGCCAAGCAAGCCCGAGGCTAGTGAACCCGCCCATGAGGACGAGTTGACCAAGCGAGTGCTGAAGTTGGAAACTCTGCTCCAGAACATCTCACCTGAGAGGCTCGGCGAAGCCATTCGGGTTTACGCAGGGATCAAAGAGGAGATGGAAACGCTTGGTCAAGCACTCGGTGGCAAAGTCAGCACCGTGGAACTCGACGAACGAGTGAAAAAGCTCCGCGAAGAGTTGCTAGCGGCCAATCAGGCCTTCGCAACGGAATTGCGTGGTTTGCTCACTAGCTCAGAAGGGCGGCTCATGGCTGCAATTCAGGGTGCTGGCGGAAATCAACCGCCGACTGAACGGACGAAGAAAAAGTCCAAAGGTTGGAATGTGTTCGGTGGCATCTGTGTGACCGGGATGGTGCTCGTCGCAATCGTAGCGATCGTGTTAGGACTGTGCTGTGGAAAAGGATGTAGCTCTTCGAGCAACTCCCTACCACTCATTCCCGCCACGAACGCGCCAGTATCGAACATTGAAAGCGAGAAAGCCATCGTTCATGCCCGGGATCTTGCGATCGCGGATATCGAAAAAATCCATAAGCGAGCAAAGCGGATGGAAATGGAACGAAGGCACAAACAAAGTGCTGAGGCGCCGCAAGCACCTCCTGCAGTCGATCTCATCTCGACAAATGGAAGCGCGTTCAAGGGAACAGCGACGAACGGAGTGGTAATCAACGGAAGTATCACCATTGGTGACAATAACAATGTTGTTATTGGGTCAGGAACAATATGCGTTCATCCTGTATTCCTGACTCCGCTCGTAAGGAAAAGGCAACCGCCGCCCGATCCTCCTGTTGCACCGCCAGCAGCTCCGCCGCAAGCACCACCACAACCCATGGGGTATTGGTACACTGTGCCGGAACCTGAGTATCGCTCACGTTCATGGTCAGCTAATGTAGGCCTAGGACTGACGTTCGGAGTTCAATCCGGATGTAATACTACCTACCCCTGCCTTCCGCAGGTAGGAAATCAATACCGGTATTGCAACCCCGGGGGTACGTACGGATACTAATAAGTCCGCCTACAAAGCATGCCTCCGCG
>DHWH01000023.1:18290-24944 GCA_002413065.1 Patescibacteria group bacterium UBA5187 | reverse complement strand
TGATCAAAGTTGATCTGCCGGGGGCTTTTTTATACAAAAAATCAAGAAGTATGCTCCCTTAAATGAGCTTTAATTGTATTTACTGTGTCCTTGACATTGGCACTAAATAATGCTAGAATATGCAGGTGGCTAAGCTGTAGCACCTGAATGGGTGTTACCGGTATTCGAAAGAATATCGCTTTGAAAATTTAAGTAAACAACAACGAACTTCCCTCTTTGAGGGCGGTTCACAACGGAGACAAATAGAAATGAATAGCAAAATAATCCTCATCGTTCTGGGTGCGCTTGTCGTGCTCGGTCTGATGGCTTGGGGCCTGTATGTTCTCATACAGCGTGAAGGTGTGGTCGATGCTTTTGCATCGATCGGCGATAAAGTGACGCTGGTATCCAAGAAGCTATTCAAAAGGCTTCGACCGAGTAACAGGATGTTCTACCTGTTTGTGTCAATCTCCGAAATTCTCGGGGTGGCATTAATCTTTGGTTGGATAATCAACGTCACCTTCGGTGGAGGCTTCAACGCTTACATCGTAGGAATCATTGTTTGGGCAGCAATACTGGGTTACACCAGGCTGATCAACAAGTTCTTTGTCGTCATACCAAAAAATAGCGGCGGGGTCGTTATCGATTACTTGCGGACGTACGAGCCGCCGGCAACTGACAGCGACGTTACGCAGCTAAAAGATACTCGTTCCCTGCGAGAAGTTGGCCCTGGCCTCCAAGGCATTCTGCTTTGGGAAGGACTTGGTTGGGTTATCGATCTGGGAAAACACATCACTCTGGGAACAGACGTGACGGCGCCATCGAAAGATAACATTGAGTTAGTATTCAGCTGGCAAGTGATGCTTACACCGGCTCGAGGAAAACTTGTTAATCTTGTCCGGCATGACCTGGATACGATAAACAAATTCTTTGACGGACAGTTCCGCGGTGGAATTGTAGAAATCGCCAGTGGAGAATACGCTCAGGCGATAGCGGGACATCCCAGTGTGTTTGAAAGGATCAACGAACTCAAGGAGTGGTTCCGGAAAAGGTTCGGGGGACCCAGTACTCTAAGTGATGATGAGAAACAATTCGGAACATACACAAATGATCCGCAACTTCTCAGCATCAAACGGAGTACAGAGTTCCAAAAATCTGTTGAAAACCTAGCGATCAGCAAAAACAATGCCGCGGCGATCGGAATGATGCGTGAGCATCTCAATCCGAACCAGGCACTGATAGCAGTTTTGACTGCCCAAGGTAAGCCGACCGAGAACCTCTGGGATATCAATGTGCAAGTTGACGGTTTGCAAAACCTGCGAGACGTCAATATCGGAAGCGGAATGCTTCCGTTCATGGGAAAAGGAAACAAATCAAAGAAGAAAGTACGAGCTAATGAATAACAAAAACATTGCCTTTGGCCATGACGACGCTGATGGCAACATTAACCCTGTCCCTTCCACGGAAGGAAAATGGGGAAAGTACGTCAACACCACACCCAAGGCGATCGCGCTTATCGTTATCTTCTTGGGATGTTTGGCACTGTGGCATCACAACAAAAGCAAGGTGCTAGACTTCCACTGGACATCCAAAAGCCAGAGCGGGAGTAGTAGCACACTCGAAGGTAATTCCGACGAGCAACGACTGATACTGAACAATACCGACTGGCAGGGCATGTCGAACTTCGATCTTCGGAAGAAGCTCGTGATCGATATGCTCACCCGCGGAGTCGCTTGGGAGATTCGTCCAGATGGTGACGATAGCAGAATCGAACCGATGTACCCAGCAGGATGGAAGACCAACTCGGTCTTAAAACTGCCCAGCGGTAACCTTCTGGAAGCTCGGGTACAAAAAGGACAACAGACGGGGCAAGCGATTGCCATCATCCGTCGAGTCCCTCGCACGTAGCGAAAAAGAGTGCGCAAACGAAAACAGCCTGGGAAGAAATTTCCAGGCTGTCTTTTTTTATATGGATTTTTAGCTCCAAACCTCCCTTTTGTTTTCTTATTTGCCCGTTTACCTAGAAAACAGATTTGACCGTATTCGACACCAGATGGATGATTCCCCAGGCGGATACCATGATGAACAAACCGATAGTGCCGTATATCATCGTATCCTTCCCTTTTTTTCGTGCCTCCTCATCATCTCCGTGCAGTACCAATTGCAGAACGCCATAGACAAACACAACGAGTGCGACACCGAACAACAGTTCAATTGCAGGATAGACGATGTTGGAAATAATCGGATTTACCACGCGGCCAAATTCGGTCATATCGACTGCCGCCTGAACAGACTGTATCGGCAGAAAAGGAATCATATGCGAAGATTATTGAACTATCGGTACCTGGTTAGCAGGAATACCGCCGTTGTTCACATTATTGCCGAAGTTCGGAATAGGCTGATTGGTGCCTGTCGTTCGGAACGTGTTGGTCAAAATGTTTACCAAGCCCCAGATGGAAACGATAACGAACAAACCGACGATGCCCCAAAGGACATTCAAACCTGCTTTTGACTTATCGTCGGGACTGGAACCGCCAATGACGTATTTCACAACATTCCAAATAATAAAGATGACTGCCAAAGCGACGAGAAGATACGTTACGGTGTTGCCGATGCCGATAATCTTGGTCGTAAGAGAGTTTACATCGGTAACAGGAGCTGTTTGAGCAAAAGCTATAGAAGGAGCAATGATCGTAAGAAACGTAAAGATTTTTTTCATATTCATTAATTGATTTTAGTAACAGTGTAATTATAACGTATAAATCCCCTAGGTAATAGAGCTCACTGTGGATTACATACTACTGCCCGAGAAGCCTGGCCTCTGCCTCCGTATCAAACGAGGCATTGGAAGATCCATTGGTCTTTACAAAATTAGCATTGGGAAAGCGCTCCTTTGGCACATTTGGATTCGTAGAAAAACTGTTCACAAGGACATTCACCAAGCCCCACAAGGACACGATGATAGCCAAGCCTACGATACCCCACAATATCTGCATGCCCGATTCCTTGCGGCTTTCATCGCCCGACTTCCCTTTGATGAAATACTGCACCGTTGCCCAGACAATGTAGATTACTGCAAGGGCTATCATCAGATATACCGCCACACTGCCGATACTCGCAATACGTACGATCACTCCATTGATATTGGTTATGCGCGAAAGCTCTCCATTTGGATTGGTCTGTGCGTATACCGAGAGAGGTATGAGGACTGCGGCTGCGAATGAAGAAAATATATATTTCATATGAATATGTTAGTGCGGAAATATGCTCGACATATTGGCCCAAGAACCCGGACTGTTCTGTCCAAAATTAAATGTCTGAATAAGAATGTTGACCAAGCCCCACATCGAAAGGATCACGAAGAATCCGATCAGGCTCCACATGAGATACTTCGCCGCCTCTGTCCTGCTTTCTCCGCCTTCGTTTGGTTTTATGAAATACTGAATGATGTACCATACGAACATAACAACGGCCGCACCCATGAGCAGAGCTAGAATATCATTGAGATATCCGGCGATGACACCTATCAAAGCCTTCAAATCTTTTGTCGTGGCAAAACACATGAGCGGAGCAAAAAGTGCCGCTAATGAAATACCGTATGTCCTAATTTTTTTCATTGTATTCATAAGTATACTGCTAGTTGCGGTTTATGGCATCATTGGCACTCTGGATAACTCCGGGACTCACTGTGCCAGTGGCAGAAATGGTATTTATCACGACTTTGACTATTACCCGTGCTCCGATGACAACGGCCACGCCGATAACAATCCAGAAAAGCCAGCCATGGAGTTTTGCTATATCGGCAGATTTTCCTTGAGCGGAATACAAAATATATTTGAAGCCGACAAAAATAAGCGCCACTACGGCGAGCAAAATAACAATGTAACTGAATATTTCGACGAAATTCTCGACGAGAGCGCCTACGGAATTTATCTCACTTCTGAGAGGATTTTGAAGGGTGAAGGTCGCCTGAGGGGCAGGAGTAGCCGGTGGCGGCATTTCAGCTCTATTTTGTGCAAAAACTGAAAAAGTGGGCATAATCAAAATGGCCGTTGTAAGTGCGATCGCTACTAGTTGTGGAATTTGTTTTTTCATTGAATAAAGAAATGTATGAAATGCATCATGTGAATAAACTACGGTGTGCCGAGAAGCGAACTGAATCCGGAATTGGTACCCGTCAGCCAGGACAGGATCTGGTACACGATAAACCAGGCTGACAACATTATTATAAACCCAATTCCCACTTTACTGAAGATGCCATGGGCGTCATCAAGCTTTTTTTGACTTGGTCCGCTGGTGATATAGAGGAAACCTGCATATGAGAATCCGACGATCGCTACGAGAACGCCGAGAACCATTGCCACATTTATAAGATGCTGAATGGTCATCATAACGCCATTGAAGTCACAAGGAACGTAATTGGCCTTAGGTGCGGGTACGCTTGCCGGCAGTACCGGACCATCGCACACCACGAGCCTGAAATTGCTGTCATTCACATTTGTCGGAGGGAGCGGACTATTTAATGTTCGCGTTGGCTGATTCTGAGCATACGCAAAAGGAGCCAGAGGCAGTACGGACAAGGACAAAAAATACGAAAGAAGAAATTTATATATTATTTTTGAAAAATTTTTCATGTGTTTAATTATTGCATCGCCTGCCTCAAAATAGCATCGTATTCATCCCCTGTATCTTGTATCTCTTCATTCATTGATTTTTGTCCGCTTGTTAATGATTCGACGAGCATATTGAAAACTCTGCGGGACTTCGAAGGATCCGCGTCCAGCCAGGTTTTCGAGATCAGAGCCGCCTGATTGAAGATAGTGACATACGGATCCGTTGAACCTTGCTGAATAAGGTCAATTCTGACCGGAGGAAGATACATGGTTTTTGAAAGGTTGGCCAAATTTTGTGGAGAGGTAAGAATGGAAATAATCTGATACGCCGCGTTGGGATTGCCTCCTGCGCGAACAAGGGAAAAACCGTACATCTTTCCATATGCGGCTTTTTGTCCACCGGTTCGTATCTGAGGCAAAGGGGCCACATCAAAGTTGAGATTCGGATTCTTGGCACGCATTTCATTGAGTTCGGAAGCGAAACCAAAATACGTGGCTAGCGTGCCGCCTAAAAATGCCGTCTTATCATTTGCCATTCCCCGATTCCAACTATAATTTACGCCGGAAGGATCGATAAACCTGGTGAAGAACTGCAAAGCGGCAAGAGGATTATATGAAACACCTGTTTTCAACGCACTGACTATTCCGTCATTTGCCCGTATCGTAACCGGATTACGAATTTGCAAAAGCAACGATCCGAGTATTTCGCGGGCATTAGTCATGTTTGTAAAATCTCCCATTGCAAGAGCCGCCTTACGGATATTTTGATTCTGATCCTTAACGCGTAATTTTTGAACCAAACCTGGCTGTTGGTCATCTCCGGTGAATTCATCCCAGAAACGGGGATACGTGGCAATTCCGGCAGCATTGAATGTGTCGCGGTTCCAATACATGACCAGAGGATCAAGCGTGAATGGGATCGCTTCTATGCCGTCTTTGGTCAAATATACACCAGCTTCCTGGATATATGTTTCGATAAAATTCCGTTCAGGAAATGCGGAATACGGGATGGAAACGAGTTTGTTCTCTTCGGACAAAATCATATCGGCAGGGATAAGAACCGCATCGGGACCTCTGCCGACAGCAAGGGCGTTCACGAAGTCCTGTGAAAATGCGTCAGGTTTTTTCTGTGTATAGGTAATATTTACCTGATTAGCCAAACCATTATTAAGGTTGGAAACATACTGGTTGAATGTGGTAGCTGGAAATGTTCCCCACATGGTTATGGAAGGCAACGATGTGCTTTGCGTATTCCCTTTATACAAAGCGAAAGCCGCTACGCCTGCGATGATGCAGATAATAAAGATTGAAAGCGTAATAATTTGAAATTTGGATATCATATGCGTATAAAATGCCTACAAAAACATTTGAGTTAATTTCTCACAAAAACCAGCCCGTAATGATGTTCCCCCGCATCGAAGCTTTGATCGAGCTTGAAACCGGCCTTTTCAAAAAGCATCTCTGCTTTCATTGCGGGGATAACCGTCTTCGGGCTCAAGGCCGACACGCCGCTCCAATCCACAACGAGGACTTTGCCGCCAGGTTTTAGGATGCGTTTAATTTCAAGGATGAAATCATCAATTTTCTCGATCTGAAAAAGTATATTCGAGGCTATGACGCGATCGGCGATGGCTTCACGGAGCTTCGTACCCCCGATCTTCTCCGCATTGCCCCAGATAATTTCAATATTCCTGAGACCGTATGATGCGCCAGTCGAACGGAGGCGCTCCAAAAGGTCCTTCTGCACATCGACTGCGTATACATGACCGCTCCCGCCTACGATCTTTGCTGCTTCAAATGAATAAAAACCGGAACCTGCACCGAGATCAACAACTTTCATGCCGTCAGTAAGGCCCAATTTCAAGATATTTGAGGCAGGATCGGAGAGCATGGGTAAAGTATAAAGTATAACCCCATAAATGTATAAAGGTATTGTGGGGACAATAACTTACAAACAAATCAGACTCGCCAATGAATCCCCTTCACGCAACTTCATGACACGCACGCCCTGAGTCGAGCGGCCCAATGTAGGAATTTCCTTGATATCGACACGGATGACCTG
>DHWH01000023.1:0-18217 GCA_002413065.1 Patescibacteria group bacterium UBA5187 | reverse complement strand
GTCTTTGCAGTTACATTCATGGTCAAAATGCCGGAACCGCCGCGATTTTGCGTCTTGTATTCAGAAAGGTCGGTTTTCTTGCCGTAGCCGTTTGCGCCCATCACGAACAGTGCGGGATTTTTTGATTCCTTGGAGACGACGTCAGCGGAAATGACTGCATCGGCCGCAATACCTTTCTTTGCATCCGCTTCGGTCAGCCTGATGACCCGAACACCTGCAGCATTCCTGCCCATTTCGCGAACATCGCTTTCCTTGAAACGGATCGATTGGCCTTCCTTCGTCGCAATCATTATCTCCTCATTTTTTGAGACAAATGAAACAGAAATGAGCTCGTCACCGGAATCAAGCGTTATGGCGATAAGACCGGAACGTCGTACATCTTTGTAGTGTTTGGCTGAGGATTTTTTGCCGGTGCCATTTTTGGTGACCATCATAAGTGAAAGGCCTTCGGCATCTTTCCTATTTTTTGGCATCGGGAGAATCGAAGTGACTCGTTCGCCATCCGACAAAGACAAGAAGTTCATGATGGACTTGCCTTTTGTGGCGCGTCTTCCTTCTGGAATATCGTACATCTTCACTTGGTATGCCTTGCCTTTGTCACTGAAGAACAGAAGATCATTGTGAGTCGTGGCGAAAACAAGATGCGTAATGAAATCCTCTTCCTTGGTATCGAGATCAACGACTCCAACACCGCCGCGCTTCTGTTTGCGGTACTCGCTTGGATCGGTACGTTTGATATAACCGCCCTTCGTAAGTACGAGCACTGACTCTTCGTCAGCTATGAGATCTTCCGGATTGAAATCTTTGACGCCATGCTTCACGATCTTTGTCCGACGGTCATCACCGTATCTTTCGCGGATCTCTTTGAGTTCATCCTTGATGATGCCGCGAACTTTTTTGTCGCTGCCCAAAATTTCCTTTAATCTAACGATCAATTCCTGAACTTCCTTGAGCTCATCGAGAACTTTCTTGCGTTCAAGACCGGCCAATCTCTGGAGTTTCATTTCCAAAATCGCAGTGGCTTGTCGGTCGCTGAACTTGAATTTCTTTACGAGTCCGGCATGCGCCTCGGTCACGTCTTTGGATGCACGGATGAGCGTAATGATCTCATCAATATGATCGAGGGCTTTTTTCAAACCGAGCAAAATATGTTCGCGATCTTCGGCCTTGGTCAGATCGAACTGCGTGCGACGGCGGATGACATCGACGCGATGAAGGATGAATTCATGGAGAATAGACTTGAGAGACAGTGTTTGTGGGACGCCATGGACGAGCGCCACGGTATTTGTATGAAAACTCTCTTCAAGCTGAGTGTGCTTATAAAGGAGGTTAAGGATCTTTTCCGGATATGCACCCTGCTTGAGGTCCATAGCGATGCGCATGTTCTTGTCGGACTCGTCACGCAAACCTTTGACACCTTCTATGATCTTTTCTCGGACAAGATCAGCAATCTTGATGATCAGTTCACTTTTGTTCACGCGGAACGGGATCGATGTAATGATGATTTGAAACTGGCCTTTTTTGTCTTCGACGATCTCAGCTTCACCTCGCACAGTGATGCCGCCGCGTCCGGTGGTATAAGCGTGATGAATATCTTTTTCTCCATATATAATGGCCCCGGTTGGAAAATCAGGCCCTTTGATGAATTGGAGCAAATCTTCGGTCGCGGCTTCCTTATTATCAATGAGATGAACCGTAGCATCGACGACTTCGCGCAGATTGTGCGGAGCGATGTTGGTAGCCATACCGACCGCAATGCCAAGTGTTCCATTCAAAAGCAGGTTAGGAACTGCCGTAGGCAAAACGGAAGGCTCTTTGCGCGTACCGTCATAGTTGGGACGAAAATCTACTGTATTCTTATCGATCTCACGAAGAAGCTCGCTGGAAATGCGGGACATTTTTGCCTCCGTATAACGCATCGCTGCCGCAGGGTCACCGTCAACAGTACCGAAGTTACCTTGGCCATGAACCAATGGATAACGCATAGTGAAAGGCTGGGCCATCTTGACCAAGGATTCATAAATAGCACTGTCGCCGTGAGGATGGTAGTTACCCATCGTGTCTCCAACCACCACGGCTGATTTGCGAACCTTTGCGCTCGCTGTGAGACCTTTCTCATGCATGGCATAGAGGATGCGGCGGTGCACCGGCTTCAAACCGTCACGAACATCAGGAAGAGCACGGTCAGTGATAACTGACATGGCATAGTCGAGGAATGACTCGCGCATTTCGGTGCTTATGTTGCGCGCAACAACACCCGTTCCTTCACGGGAGGTTTCCGGGGCTTCATTATTTTTGCCGCTCTTTTCGTTCTTTTTGGACATATTAAAAAATAAACGTCTTTACACGTCGGTCAATTATAGCAAAAAAGAGGTTCCTACGCTACTACGATTTTATCCTTTCTTTATCAAAAATTTAACTTTATTTTATCGGGAATTTATCTGGATTCGTTATTATTAGCAATCCGATGAGAAATTATGATTCCTGGAACTTCATTAAAAATAACCTTGACCTGAATGTAATCCGGTTGAATTTTCACGTGCGGGATATTTGGTTCTGTTACTTGGGTGCAAATGTGGGCGACGAACAAGATGGAGCGCCGGAAACATTTATCCGACCAGTTATAATTGTGCAGAAATTTAACAATCACTTATGTTGGATAGTTCCTTTGACAAGAACGGAGAAAGAATCACGATATTATTTTAGTTTCTCTTTTATCGGCAATGATTGGAGTACTGTTGTTTTATCACAGAATCGTTCCGTTGACGCAAAAAGACTTATAAGAAAAATTGGTTTTATAAACAAATCTGATTTCGCAGTTTTAATAGAAAAACTCAAAGCATTGCTGCCTTGAGTTTTTCTTGATTTTGTCACCTGTATGAAACAGGGCGAGGCCGAAGCCATTTTGTATCGCTAATATTAACAAAATCTATCAGAGCGTCAAGATGCTACAAGTTAAATCACCTATTTCTTCCCTGGCAATACTTCGATACTTGGATATGTAACTTTTTTTGAACCGAATATGAGATCCGAGATATCTGTGAAGAATGCACCCACACCGGCGATGAGAGATTGACCTGGTGAACCTGCTTTGGCTACAGCAGTAGTTACAAGGGCTTTTGGCGTAGCGACATAGGTGGTAAATGATGCAAGCCAGAAAGCGAAGATAACCGCGGTAATGCCGAGTGAACCCCAGAATGCATAACGCTTGCGAATATGCTCGGGTTTGGCGCGGAGATTTGTAAGATGAGATTGGAGGCTCATAGGATTAGTTTATCATTATTCCTTTTCCAAAACTATAACATCAGCATCCTTTCCTTCCAGATCTTTCTTCTTCAATGTCAGTTTGGCCTCAGGCTTTGGATTCTCGCCAGCTTCCTTCAAGAAAGCCTTCAAGGCGTCTTTGCCCCCAATGTCTCCGTAATGGATTGGTATGATTATTTTGGGACCGATCGAAACTGCCAACTTGTATGCTTGTTCCGGATCCAAAACTCCGTCACCACCGATAGGAACGAACAAAATATCGACTTCCTTGATGGCCTCATCGGAATTTTTCGGCAACTCGGCATTATTTAAGGCGCCCAAGAAACAAATATTCATTCCTTCGAGATTTACCGTATATATAGTATTGATCCGCTTTTCACCGTCATATCCGCTTTCTGATTGTAGGCCTTTGATGAAAACCCCTTTTATTTCGTATTCACCCGGACCATTCACCGCAAAAGGTTTTTTCTCGCCAAAGGAGACTTGTTCAACACCGTTCATGTCGGGATGATTGAGACTGCTCAAAACGATGTCCGCGCCGAACTTTGCCGTCTTGAGCTTTGATTCTTTTGAAACGGGATTGAAAGCGAGGATAGTATCCCCGAACTGCGCTTTGATGAATTCTCCGCCGAGGTAGGTGATTATCATGATGGAAGTATAGTAGCAGATAACGATTCAATAGACAAAAGGCCCTTCAAATGCTATATTTTGCCCTTGCGGCACTAGGCCGCTTTAATAGTCTCGCGTTATCCCGCACTTAGTATTATTAATTTAAAAAGCGGAGCGGAGACATCAATTGTATGTTTAAAAAATTAAAGGAAACGTTAACAGGACATTCTGCTCCTGAAAGTACGGAAAAAGCAGCTGCCGAAACGACGAAGTCATCAAGCGCCTCACAGAATGAGGGTTCTTCTGCTGATTCATCTGCCCCAAAGAAAGCACGGGCTTCAAAAACCACGACTTCAAGTCCGGAATCATCGGACGCAGACAATGCAGTCGCAAAGGCTATTGCAAAAAGTAAGGAAGAGATGGAAATGACTGAGGAACAGAAGACCAGTCTCATGGGCAAACTCATCATCACGATGAAGAATCCTCCGATCATTGGCGACCTCGTTGAGGGACCAGTTATCGCCGTTGAGAAATCATCGGTGTATGTTGACCTTACTCCATTCGGTACAGGTATTATTTACGGACGCGAATTCATCATTGCCCGTGACATCATCAAGAAAGTAAATGTCGGCGATGTTATTGCTGCAAAGATCGTAGACACAGCGCACAAGGAAGGCTACTACGAATTGTCCCTCAAGGAAGCTCGTCAGGCCCTCATCTGGAACGAAGCTGAGATCGCTATCAAAGAAAAGAAGGTTCTCGATCTTCTCGTCAAAGAAGCTAACAAAGGAGGTCTTCTCATTGAATGGCAAGGCATTCTCGGATTCCTTCCTGCATCCCAGCTCAAAGCAGAGCACTATCCTCGCATTTCAGATGGCGATAAGGACAAGATCCTCGATGAGCTCAAGAAGCTCGTTGGTACACGCCTCACTGTTGCGATCATTACTGCCGATCCGAAGGAAGGCAAACTTATCTTCTCTGAAAAAGGTTCAGAATCAAAAGAAAAGGAAAAGATCGTCAGCAAATATGAGATTGGCGACGAAGTCGAAGGAACCGTTACCGGTGTCGTTGACTTTGGAGTCTTCGTCAAACTTGAAGAAGGTCTCGAAGGACTCGTTCACATTTCAGAGATCGATTGGGGTCTCGTCGATGATCCTCGCAACTTCGTGAAGGTTGGCACAAAGATCAAGGCCAAGATCATTGAGATCAAGGACGGCAAGATTTCCCTCTCATTGAAACAACTCAAGCCAAATCCATGGACGGAAGCATCGAAGAAATACAAGAAAGATATGCCAGTTACGGGAGTTATCATCAAGTTCAACAAGCATGGTGCTCTTGCCTCTATTGAGGAAGGTGTCGCGGGTTTGGTCCATGTCTCAGAGTTCGGTTCTGAGGAGAAGTTGAGGAAGGCGCTCGAATTGGGCAAAACATACACGTTCAAGATCACCTTATTCGATCCAAAGGATCAGAAGATGGCATTGGCGTACGGTGGTGAGAAGAAATAAAGATTTACAGTCTGAAAAGAAAAACAAAGGGCCCGCACGATTCAATGCGGGTTTTTTGTTGCATCTGCTCCAGCAAATGTGCTACAAATTAAGAAAAGAAAGAAGCACCTTATGCCTATTGAGCCTATTTGCCAACTGTGTGGACACACAGAATCACAACATTTTTTAGACAGCCCGGCACCTAGTGTGCCAATTAGCGGTTTCACGAGATCTCTCAAGCAATGTCCGGGATTTTCGCTGAAAAAGAAAAAGCGCTCATGGAAATTACGAAGATCCATCAAAAACTGACGGTCCCCAACCGTCTTTTTTATACCACTTTCCAACGGAAAGTGCTTGGAAAGGAGTGACCGCTTATCCCGCATTGAACACGCTCATCGCTTTCTCCCTTCCCTCCTTAACAAGCATTTCGATCGCCTTAACGACATCCTTTGAAACTTTCTTCAATTCCTTGAGCTCTTCATCCTTGAATCTCCCTAGAATGAATTTTTCTATCTTCTCGTCGCCATGAGGGGTCTTTGCATTGCCTTTTGCATTCTCCGGGGCTGTACCGATGCGTACACGGAGAAAAGCTTCTGTTTTGACAGCCTTGATTATCGATTCGACGCCATTGTGCCCGCCCGAACTTCTGTTGAATGAAATTTTGAAACGACCGATCGGTAAATTGAAATCATCGTAGATGACCACGAGCCGCTCTGCCGCTCTGAGACTTTTGACAAATTGCACGACTGCCTTGCCGGAATTATTCATAAAGGTTTCCGGTGCCACAAACGTCACTTTTTCCTTGCCGATCTTTCCTGTGCTTACCTGCGCATTGGATTTTTTATTGAATTTGTATTCATCACCATGTTCCTCGCGTACAACATCAAGAACCATCCGTCCTGCGTTGTGGCGGGTGTTCGCATATTCCTCTCCTGGATTTCCGAGTCCGACGATGATGAATGGCATGGGAACAGTTTACAGTGAAAAATAAAATTCGCAACTATGCATTCGAAGAGAATTTTTAATTCGCCCAGTTATCATGTAAAAGGCGGAAACTTGTGCTCAATCAAAATTGAGAGTACAATGCCTGCATTATGGAGCCACGCGAGACCATTAACGATACAAAAATGGGTCCGCAATCTGGACAAAACGGCGTACAAAATTCCGCCGGACAAAACCCAAAAAAAGCCGGTTTCTGGAGCAGTGTGCGTGAATGGGTGCAAGTCATCATTATCGCTCTCCTCATCTCCCTTCCTATCCGCTTCTTCATTGCGGAGCCCTTTATCGTGAATGGCGCATCGATGGACCCTACCTTCTCTACAGGCCAGTTTCTCATTGTTGACCGAGTTACATATCGCTTTGAAATGCCTAAGCGCGGCGATGTCATCGTTTTCAAATATCCAAATAATCCCAGCGTCTATTACATCAAACGTATTATCGGACTTCCCAACGAGTCCGTAGATATTAAAAATGGCATCGTCAGCATCACGAACGCCACTCATCCCAAAGGCTTGGTGCTCAAAGAACCGTATATCGAATCGACTCATGCTTCATACGATACCTTTCACGCACAACTTGGTCCGACTGAATATTTCGTCATGGGTGACAATAGATCCCAGAGTTCCGATTCGCGCGTCTGGGGGCCACTAGACTCCCGTTTTATCATAGGCAGACCGATCATTCGACTTTTGCCCGTAACATCATTATCACTAGTGCCCGGAGAACACCATGAATAATATCCATAACCATCGCCACATACAGATCGTGCCAAAAGTTAAGGAAAAGAAAGTTTCTGATTCAAAGTTTCTCGCGTGCAATCATCTCGATAAGATAGGCGAGGTTGCCGTGTATTACGGATTTACTCCCACCAAGAGTCCGGCTATATCCAAAATGGATCTGGACGCCGCCAAGGACATCCTCGATGGAGACTACATCGATGACGAAACCGACAGTCATGGAAAATTGCCGTTGCGTGCCGAAGAAAAAATTGCCCTCATCCGCACATACCAGGAACAAAACATGCACATGATGCCGCAGCCCGTCATGCTGTACTTCAAAGATCCATGCAAAAATGCGACCCATGCCAGCACAAAAAAAGCCGCATATTCTCGTTATGCAGACCTGGAAATCCTCGGCACATCAGGATCTATCGCCGAAGCTACCCTTATCCAAGCAGGACGAGCAATGTTGGCAGAAGAAGGATATATGGACACGGCAGTCGAGATCAACTCCATCGGAGATAAAGATTCGATTGCCCGTTTTGTCCGCGAATTGACCGCATACTATCGCAAAAGCATGAATGAAATGTCACCGGAATGCCGTCAGCTTTTCAAACAGGATCCATTCGAACTGCTCGCTTCGCACGAAGAAACCGCAAAGGAACTGAATGCAAAAGCTCCCCGTTCCATGGATTTTCTTTCAGAAACGAGCAAGGGTCACTTGGAAGAGGTTTTGGAATACCTCGAGGCTTTGAAAATACCTTATTCCATAAACAATGGTCTTTTGGGCAATCGCAAATATTGCACAGAGACGATTTTCTCCATCATAAATGTCAAAGCCGACGCGAAACAAAAAGAACAGCGCATCCTGGGTCTGGGTGTCCGCTACAACGGATTGGCAAAACGCCTTTCCGCCAAACGCGATGTGCACGGAGTCGGCCTCTCTCTTCTTATCAAAGAAAACGGAAATGGTCTCCGAAAGCCTGTTGCCAAAATAAAACGTCCGATCGCCTCGTTCGTTCAGCTCGGATTGCAATCAAAGCTGATGTCATTGAGTATTATCGAGATCCTTCGTGAAGCAAAAATTCCTCTATATCTTTCATTGGCGAAAGATCGTCTTGGCGCCCAAGTCTCATCCGTAGAAAAATATCATACTCCGTACGTGATCGTAATGGGGAAAAAAGAGGCAGTCGAACGCACGGCCATCGTCCGTAAAAATGATACTCATTCGCAGGATATCGTGCCTATCAATGAATTGGCAAAGTACATGAAGAAGGTTGAGGATCAGCACAATAAGAACAAGAAATAAGCCGATCTGATCCGTTGCTTTGCATACGTGTTCCCTTAATTGCTCAAATTTTCAAGGTATGTTATTATAATTTCCACTATGATAAACGTTGAAGTAACACGAAATACAGGCGAGAACGCGATGGGAGTCATCCGCCGTTTTACGCGCAAAGTTCAGGGCTCTGGCATCATTCCACGTGTCCGCAGCTTGCGTTCGGCCACTCGCGTCCAATCTCATTACAAGGTCAAACAACGCACGCTCACATTGATCAAGCGCCGCGAAGATATGGCCGAGCTCGTCAAATTGGGCAAAGCTCCAGTCAAACCGGCACGCCGCTAGTAAAACCCCGTAACGAGCTGACGTCCAGTATGCCGCGCAATTCCTCCGCCAAACCCTTGCCTGCCAATTTCAATTTTGTAAATGAAACCAGCGCCACGCTTCCCCGCGTGGCGTTTGCCCGTATGAAAAAGGAAATCCTGGGTGAAAAATACGAACTGACCCTGGTTATTGCCAATTCGGCGGAGATCAAAAAACTGAACACGATATATCGTGACAAAAAAACACCGACCGATATCTTGAGCTTCCCTCTCTCGAAATTCGAAGGAGAAATGTACATATCTCCCGTTGAAGCAAAAAAAGAAGCAAAGAAATTTGGCCGCTCATATGAAAATTTTTTGGCTTTTCTCTTTATCCACGGTTGCGTGCATTTGAAAGGATACGATCATGGGGGTACAATGGAGCGTATAGAGATGAAGTTCCGAAAGAAATTCAAAGTATAATCCTTCGAGGGGCACAATCCAAAAGACTTCATCTTAAATCTAAACTATTAAATGTCCCGAAACATCATCACCGGAATAGACGTCGGCAGCTACAATGTAAAGGTAGTCATTGCCAGTGCGCGTGAGCGAAATGAAAAAGGAATGCCAATGATCCTTGGCGTCGGATCCGCAGAATCCAAAGGTCTCCGTCATGGCTACGTCACGAATGTCCGCGATGTCGCTGATGCTATCCGACAGGCAGTGGCTCGCGCCGAAGAGAAAGCAGGCATAAAAGTAAAAAAGGCTTTCGTCGGCATTTCCGGCATCGGGTTGTCATCGAGCACGGTCAGCAGTTTTGTCATGACCTCGCGGGCGGACGCAGAGATCACAACCTTGGACCTGAAAAATCTTCACGAGCAATGCGAAAAAGATATTCCGCACTCGTCGATAGCCAACAGACGTATCATCTACGATATTCCCCTACAATACAGGATTGACGGATTTTCTTCACTAGGCTCTCCTCATGGACTCAAAGGCAATAAACTTGAGCTCAAAACCCTTTTTATCACCTGTCTGGATCATCATGTGACCGACCTCATTTCCGCCGCGAACGAAGCCGGCATCGAAGTCGAAGATGTCATGGCGGCTCCCATTGCTGCAGGCTTTGTCACCCTGTCCAAATCGCAAAAAGTAGCCGGCTGTGTGCTTGCCAACATCGGAGCTGAGACCGTTTCCATTGCAGTATTTGAAAATAACATTCCCACTTCGATCGAAGTCTTCCCTATCGGATCAACTGATATCACCAATGACATCGCTCTCGGTTTGAAAGTTCCACTCGAAGAAGCCGAACAAATAAAAATAGGCGCCATCACCGGCAGTTCGTATCCGCGCAAGAAACTTGAAGAAATCGTCGCCGCGCGGCTTTCTGACATTTTCGAACTGATCGAAGCCCACTTGAAAAAAATCGGAAGGAACGGACTCTTGCCGGCCGGCATCATCATCACCGGCGGAGGTTCGAACCTGACATCCATAGACGCCATGGCAAAAATCGCTTTGAAGTTGCCTTCGCGCATCGGAACTATCGGCAGTATAGATAATAAATCCTCGTTCAAAGATGCTACATGGGCAGTCGCATATGGTTTGTGCATCTGGGGCATACATGCCGAAGACGGTCCGGAAATCGATACTTCAACTCAATTTGTAAGACACACATCAAAAGTAGTCGGGAGATGGTTCAAACAGTTTTTGCCTTAGACTCTCACTTCGCTCAAAATAATTTAAATAAACACACTTTTGCCCTACCCTGCAACTTGTGTACTTACTCCCCTGTGGTAATATACAGTCCATGCCAAATATTACTCCAGACATCGAAGCGTTCGCACGAATCAAAGTCCTTGGCGTCGGAGGTTCAGGAATGAACGCCGTCAACCACATGATCGCAAGCAAAGTCCGCGGCGTCGACTTCATGGCCATCAACACTGATTCTCAGGACCTGCACCGCTCTCTCGCAAAAAAGCGCATTCACATCGGCAAAAATTTGACTCGCGGTCTCGGTACCGGCATGAATCCGGATCTTGGACGCCGTGCTGTCGAAGAGACCAAAGATGAAATTCAGGAAGCGGTCAAAGGAGCAGACATGGTTTTTGTCACCTGCGGTCTGGGCGGAGGAACAGGAAGCGGCGCCAGCCCGACAGTTGCGCGCACTGCAAAAGAACTTGGCTGCCTCACAGTTGCCGTCGTTACCAAGCCTTTCTACTTTGAAGGTCGCCAGCGTTGCCGCATTGCCGAAGCAGCACTCGATGATCTCCGCAAAGAAGTAGACGCAATCATCGTCATTCCCAACGATAGACTCCTCTCAGCCATCGACAAAGCCACGACAGTCAAAAATGCTTTCGCACAATGCGATGAGATTCTCCGCCAAGCCGTAGAAGGTATTTCCGACCTCATCACCACACCAGGTCTCATCAACATCGACTTCGCCGACATTCGCACCGTTATGGAAAATGCCGGATCAGCCTTGATGGGCATCGGTTCCGCTTCAGGCGAAAATCGCGCCATCGAAGCAGCCAAGGCCGCCATCAATTCCCCATTGCTCGATGTTTCCATTGCCGGAGCAAAGGGCGTGCTCTTCTCGATCGCCGGCGGCGAAGATCTCACTATGTTTGAAGTCCAGGATGCTGCCAAGGTCATTACCGAATCCATCGACCCTGAAGCAAAGATCATCTTCGGTACGGTTCGCGATGACAAGCTCAAGAAGAATGAGATCAAGATCACGGTCATTGCCACAGGTTTCCCTGAAGGGGTCTTGAACGCCAAGTCCGCCCAGCAAACTACCGCAGCGGCTGTCCAAGCCGAACCTGCTATGGCAGCCATGATGCGCCGCAGTAGTAGTGACAAAGGAAAGATCTACAATCCTTCCCCGGATGCAAAACCTCGTGAACCCGTCCTTGTCGAAAAATCCGAACCAAAAAAGGAAGTGAAAGTTGAAACAAAAGATGAAGATGATGATTGGGGTGCTATTCCGGCATTTCTACGACGTTCGAGGTTGAAGTAGCAAGACCGACCTGCTATAGTCTGCTGAGCATGAACATAAAAAGAAGTTGTTTCGTCTGCAATAAACCTATAGGCGAATGTATGGGTTTCGTTGTGGGCCGAGACATGATCTCCGGCCTCAATAATGAACCTATAAAAACAATTCCCCGAGAATTATGCGACGGATGCGGATTTTTCGCGCTTTTTTACCCCAGGCCGTTTTTCAAACTAATTGAATGCACTCAACCTCAAGCGGTCTCTTCATGAGACCTATTTTTATTGTAGAGTCCTTTAAGTATGCTAAAATAGCTTTCTTATGACTTACGATCTCGCAATTATCGGCGGCGGACCAGCCGGTGCAGCAGCGGCTGTCTATGCGGCACGCAAACGATTGCGCACAGTCATGATTACAAAAGACTGGCTTGGCCAGAGTTATGTTTCCGAAAAGATCGAGAATTGGGTCGGTACCGTGGCAATTTCCGGCCTTGAACTGTCCAAAAATCTTGAAGTACATGCAAAAGCGTATGCGGATGGCATTATTGATTTCAAGGAAGGTGAATACTGTAAGGAAATTACAAATTCCAATTCTGATTCAAAAAACAGCGTTTTTACTATTACTACCGACAAAGGTTCTTATACAGCCAAAACTGTCCTCATCACCACCGGAAGCATCCGACGCAAACTTACGATTCCAGGCGCGGATACGTATGAGAATAAGGGACTGACCTACTGCGCCACCTGCGATGGGCCACTTTACTCAGACCAGGATGTTGCCGTCATCGGTGGAGGTAATGCTGGTTTTGAAAGTGCCGCCCAGCTCATGGCATATTGCAAAAGTGTCACCATCCTGAACCGCAGCGGCGAATTCAAAGCTGATCCTGGTACCGTCGAGGCCGTCTCCAAAAATCCTAAAGTAAAAATTATCAAATACGCGGTTCCCAAAGAAGTGCGGGGTGCCCAGTTTGTAACTTCCATTGTTTATAGCGATTCGCAAAGCGGCACAGACAGCGAAATCCCTGTCAGCGAGATTGTAATCCCGGTCACCGGGATTTTCGTCGAGATCGGCTCTATAGCAAGTACGGGTTACGCAAAAGACGTTATCAAGCTCGACCAGTTTGGTCGTGTCGTTGTAAATCCCATGAATCAGCGCACTTCAACCGATGGCATCTGGGCCGCGGGCGATTGTACCGACGGCCTCTATCACCAAAACAATATTGCCGCGGGCGATGCGGTAAAGGCGATTGAGGATATTTATATCTATATTCATACGCAGTAAATCACAGCTCCATACGCACACTTCCCCTTGCACTGACACCCGACAGAGTCGCCGTAGCATTGATCAATATATTTCCATTGAAATTATTGGAAACACCTGCAACGCAGGCAAATTCTGATAGCGACATGTTCCCATTCAAGAAATAATCTTTGGCAATCATAAGTTCTGCAGTATCGAGACAGCCGGATAGATTGAGTCCTGCCTGCAATCTCAATTCGTGCCGCATTACGCTGTCCGAATAAGATGCCGCGGCCGAAATGGTTACGACGGAAAATGCCAACGTGCCAGTAGCCAGTAGGATAACAGCGATCAGACTGATAAATCCGCTTCCCGCCGGCATGCACGTATCGCAGACTCTCTGAAGTTTAATTTTCAGCATCTTCAATGGAATGAATTAGTTGGATGTTCTGCACGTGAACGCTATACGAATACTGAATAAACCCCGTCATTAATACGGAAAGCAGCACTGTGTATATGATCACCTCAATAAGAGTCATGCCTGTGCTGGTATATTGGATTTTATTTTTGAGAGATCTCATAGATTACAGGCGCTGTATGGCTAAGAACATATATTTTATTTCCATCGCACGTTATGGATTGCGGTGATGTGGATAATGGATACACGACCATAGTTGTACTTGAAAGACCCGTTCCGTTCAGCGGAATATCAAAAATCTGCAACTCTTTATTGAGCTGACGCGTGGCAAGATATATGTGCGAACGGTCGCGAAGAATGCCATATACGCCTCCGGGAATATCGACCGATGCCGGACTCGATGGGATCGACTGTGCTGATGACAGTAAGGTCAACAGCGTCGTCGAAGACGTTGTCGCCCAGCTGAAAAGTTCATGGTCTTGAACAAGATTGAATCCGCCCGCCGTTCTGCCGAACATCACTCTGTCTTCAAAAACAGAAATGGTCTTCCCTTCCTGGCGCGCCCAACCGGAGGGGCTGAATGAACTTACAAGAACCGGATGTACGGGATCGCGCACATCAACCACGCGTAATTGGTTTTGATCTGATGACGCAACATATGCCGTACCATCACGGACAAAAATATCATTCACTTTACTGCCGATTTCCATGCTGCCAATCCTCGCCGGAGCGCTTGGATTTGAAACATTGATGATATTGAATTCAGCTCCGTCCCATTTATCTGTTCCCAAATATGCGCGACCATTGTTGTAAAAAATCGTACTCGCAACGGGAGGCGTAGCAGTTGCATACGGCAGCGGCAATTGATACTTCTTTTCCAAAACAGGGCTAGTGAGCCCGTCCAAGCGGATCACGTGAAGCTGTCCGGCCGTACTGGCGGCTGCGGCATATATTCTTTTGCCGGCCAAAGCAATCTTGGCGATGCCCGGACCGGTATTCAATGAAGAAAGAACCGCAGCATGAGCAGGATTACTAATATCAGCAATAATAAGATCCGGGTCAGAAGCTGTCGATGAATCTGCCGAGATATATGCAATTCCATTACGCACCTCAAGGCTGGTCAGCGGCAATGGCACCGGAAATGGTAATACAATAGAAGTGATCGAAATAGACTTGAGCGGTGGCAAAAGATCTACCGAGCACAACGGCATGCCCGCAAAATCACTCAAATTTCCAAAAAGGCGCTTGCGGGTAGATACAAAAGTCATTGACGACGAAGCTACCGTAATGCGATTCATAACACGATCATTCCCATACCAACTTCCGTATGCATCGCCCATATCTTTCAGATGTACAGATTCATATGGTGCCAATAAACCAAAATCGCTTACGTGTGCCTCATATGCATCCAGTATGTCATTCTGCTTTTGCGCTCTTTCGAATAATCGCTGAGAATCAATGGAAGATACCGTGATAGTGATAATAAAAAATGCGCCTAGCGTCAGCGCCAGCAGAATATCAATAAGAATAATTCCGCGGGATTCGTCTTTATTTTTGCAGGACTTTCGAAATATCATAGATCGGCATCATGATTGATAATGCTATCGCACCTACGACACAACCCATGCCCGCCATCATCATAGGCTCGATCAACGAAGTTACCTTTTTGAGCATATGGTCAATGTCTCGGTCGAGGATACTGGCCGCACGAAGTATGGAACTGCCGAGAGTTCCTGAGGATTCTCCTGCATGCACAAGCGAGCTGACGTATGCAGGAATTCTTTTTTGAGATAAAACGATTCCCAAAGAAACACCTCGACTCAAATCATGTTCATGTTGCTTCAGCGCGTCACGAAGCGGTATGAGCGGGACCGTATCGAGCGTATGCGTATACGCATGGGAAACAGGTAATCCTGCTTCGACGAGCGATCCGCATGACTGGAGAAAAACAGTAAGTGCATAATCCTGAACGAGTCCGCCGATAAGAGGGATTCGAATGCAGACCGAATGGCAAAATTTTTTCACTGCCGGGATTTTTGTGTAACATATCCGTAAACCCGCGCACAGAAAAATAATCCCGAAACCGATATACAAACCATGCGAAGTTAAAACTTCAGAAATATACATGACAATACGAGTTAACAGCGGAAGTTCAACGTGCAGACTTTTCAACATAGGAATGATCTGAGGCATTACTCCACGGATCAAACCTATAGTCAGAACACATGCGAATAATCCGATTATGAAAGGATACGCCATGGCAGACGTACATTTCCTCAACAGCTCATCATCCTTTTCTAGAAGTATCCTCGCAGAAGATAAGGCGCGGACAAGACCGCCCGAAGATTCCCCATGTTCAATAAGACCGGCCGTTGTTTTTGAGATATGCATGAACTGCACAAGTCCTTGCGCGAGCAGGCCGCCGGATTCCACTCGTACTATGACCTGCTCAATAGAATTTTTTTGCCACGACTTCCGGGAAGAGACGCTTATTCCCTGCGCCGAAATTGCCAGGGCTTTGTTGATGGTCAGTCCTGATGAGACATATAATTCCAAACGTTCCAAAAGCAAGATCACCTCGCGGCGTTTCCATTTTCTTTTTATTGGTATTTTTATTTTTAATGATTGAAAATTCATATGGATACATTACTCATGTATACAAAACCCTGATCACTTCCTCTTTGGTCGTAATTCCCCATTCGACTTTTTCCATTCCATCTTCCGAAATAGCGCGAAATCCCTGCGAGCGGGCATATTCTATATATGCAGAAACAGGCTGTTTGGTAGCAATGAGATCGATCATTCCCGGATCTATCTCATATGCTTCTGCAATAACGGAACGGCCAACATATCCAGAATATTTGCATTGCGCGCAACCTTCGGCACAACATTCGTGGCACATGGAGCGAACAAGACGCTGGGCTACGACAAGCCTCAAGGTTGAAGCCAGCAAATAATGATCGACTCCCATATCAATCAGGCGCGGAATAGCTTCAAGCGCTGAATTGGTATGCAATGTAGACAAGACAAGATGTCCCGTCAAAGCAGTATGAATGGCTACGCGAGCTGTTTCACTATCACGAATTTCTCCCACCATGATGACATCAGGATCCTGACGCAAAGCGGCACGTAATCCAGAAGCGAATGTGACTCCATGAGTATGCTGAATATGAACCTGACGCACTCCACTTATTTCATACTCGACAGGATCTTCCAAAGTAATGAGCGAAAGAGGCTCTTGGGCTTTCTGATGCAAACACGTATGCAAAGTGGTAGTTTTGCCTGAACCGGTAGGTCCGGTCACTAAAATAAGTCCGTGAGTTTTCTTGAGAGCATTATCGATAGACCGAACATGGTCGGGTGTAAAACCGAGTTTCGCAAAAGAAAGATCCTGCGTATTTTTCGTCGGCAAAAGCCGCATGACGGCATTTTCGCCATGATATGTAGGCATAAATGAAATGCGTATATTATAGTCCGCACCGGCAATCGTATTTTTCCAGCGGCCATCCTGCGGCACGGCGTGCAGGTCAGTCCGCGTACCGGAAAGTATCTTGAGACGGGCGATCATCTCCTCAAGAAGTTTCTTCGGCAACATGCCGACCTCACTGATCTGTCCATCGACCCGCAGACGTATGACGATATCCTTCTCGCGCGGATCACAGTGGATATCCGAAGCGCGCATCCGTACGCCATAGTCCAAAATGGCATCTATGGCTTCGACGGCGGTGGATGCGGCTCTTAATGCGTGGATATTCGTTGTCATGACACAAGAATATACCACCGAGATAAATTCCAGATAAAATAAAGTTAAAATCTTGATAAAAAAAGGATAAAATCCATACACCTTGCGCTTTCTCAAAAGTATGGTAATGTTCTCCACTAGTGCTCTTTTCAAAAAAATTGAGCGTAAACTATCACGACCTCAAACAACGTACAAAATTAATCATGCTAAATAAGTCTTCTGTTCCCTGCAGTGTGCAGGATGAAACCAAACTCAAAGTCCACGACATTAAAGTCTATGGAATTGGAGGGGGTAACGGCTCTGGAAGAGCGACGCTCGGAAAATTGGTGGCGAGTCTTTTCGAACCGCCAGTCGTCCAATTCTTCGATGTCAAAACGGCAATCACTTGGTGCCTCGAGAATCCAAGCCAAACAAAGCTGGGACTGGTCAATCAGATCAAAGACCAACTGCCGCGTGTAAATGAAGGCGGTATCTTCAACGCCGTCATCTCGGTACACAGCGTAATCGCCTACATTAATGCGTGCATCTCTGCTGATACCGTTATCGTTAGCGGCTTTCCCGAAACCGGGGCCGCAATTACCCATTGGCAAGCGTCGCCAAATCGTTGCCAATTGAAGGTAATGAACATCGCCGCCACAACAGATCAGATGGCTCGAGGAATTATCGCCCGGCAAAAGAAAATTGGTCAGGCCGAAAACGAGACCGTTGAAGCTTTGGCCAAATCATGGGGGATTCACTTCAGCGGCCGAAAAAGCCTGGATGAAAAACTCGGCACGAAAGTTCTGCCTCTACAATATGCACGAAACCTTGCCGATCTGCTTAAAAACGTCAGATCTGCGATTGGCTTCATGGATGTGGCGCATGACTCGAAAATGGATGCTCTGGCCCAAACCGGGGGAGAACCTTTCGTGCAAGAAGTTCGAAGCATCTTCGCAGATTCATTGTCTCAACCTCATTCCGCTCATACTCATGTTGCGACAACGGCTATTACGAAGCCGCCAGCTCCGACGTACGCGTTTATGTTCAAGAAGCCTTCGACGGAAGCGTCTCACCGCAACTTCGGCTTGAACGAGTAACTTACCGGCAGACTTATGCTGCCCCCCGCCAATTCCCTCACGGAGTCGGCGGGATTTTTATTACTCCGGCCAATCGTTTAGTATTCAATAGCTT
>DHWH01000031.1:398-10565 GCA_002413065.1 Patescibacteria group bacterium UBA5187 | reverse complement strand
CCAAGCTATTGAACCTATACGCGCACATTGACGAATGCTATAGCTCTATGGTTGAATTGTTCACAGTATGAATCTTGAATTTGTTCTTAGTCTTTTGCCACTTTGCATAGTCGCAATAATAGGCCTGACTTTCATTACATGCGCTATAGCGAGAATTAAGAAAAGGGAACACCTTAATTCTTTCTCGCAAAGATCCGTCGTAACTCCTGACGCATTGTACGGAACAGTGCAACGGGTTTCTTGCCCGCTTTCAGTTAC
Organism: Patescibacteria group bacterium UBA5187; assembly: GCA_002413065.1. GTDB lineage: Bacteria > Patescibacteriota > Minisyncoccia > Phycocordibacterales > PALSA-1337 > C7867-002. The sequence continues at coordinate 10,307 of DHWH01000031.1, read as the reverse complement.
ATCGCCTTCACCCGGAATCTATCGAGTGTACATGGTCTCGTACAGTGAGGGTACAACCCTGCTTGTGACTACTCTTACGGTTCGTCCATTGATGACGTTTCCGGATGGTACCCAGTTTCTGGGGGACTCGATGGAAATCGTAGTTTCCGATTTTCTATCAAGAGAATCGATCTGGGTGCACGTTTTCATCGACGCAAATGAGCTTCATGTGGTACGACACACTCGTCATTGAGACCGACTTACAATGTCGGTCATTTTTTATATTAAAAATAGCACTGACAAATACTCAACAAACCTCTAAAAAATGCTAGAATAGCCATACATTATGGCCGAACAAAATATGTCCAACAATGACAAAGTAACCCCTCATGCCGAACGCGAGGAGCGCATTTTGGCATTATGGAAGGAAAAAAATACATTCCAAAAATCTTTGGACAAGGATGCGCCCAGGGGCAATTTTACTTTCTATGACGGCCCTCCATTCGCTACGGGCACGCCGCATTACGGTCATATTCTGGCGGGTACGATAAAGGATGTCATTCCTCGCTTCAAAACCATGCAGGGATTCCGGGTCCGCCGCCGATGGGGATGGGATTGTCACGGACTGCCTGTCGAAAATCTGGTTGAAAAGGAGCTCGGACTGAAAAGTAAAAAAGATATTCTCAATTACGGTATAGGGAAATTCAATGCGGCTGCGCGGGAAAATGTCATGCGCTATGCTGACGAATGGCGCCGCATCATTCCGAGACTCGGACGCTGGGTGGATATGGAGAATGATTATGAGACTATGGATCCGACCTACACGGAAACCGTTTGGTGGATCTTCAAACAGCTGCACGACAAAGGTCTGATTTACGAAGGGTTCAAATCCATGAATCTGTGTCCGCATTGCGAGACTACGCTTTCCAATTTCGAAGTTGCGCAAGGGTACAAAGATATAACTGATATTTCGGTGTATGCGAAATTTGAGCTCAAAGGGGATGCGAAAACATATTTTCTTGCATGGACGACGACGCCGTGGACATTGCCGGGCAACGTGGCATTGGCAGTCAATCCTTCGGTTGAGTATGTGAAAATCGCGATTGCAGAAGGGGATGAGCAAAAGAAAGGGCAGTTCATTCTCGCAAAGGAAAGACTTTCAGCTCTGAAAGATGTGAAGTACGAAGTTCTCCAGACGATGCAAGGTTCGGAACTTGTCGGCATGGCGTACGAACCTCTCTTCGATTATTATTCCAAAAATCCTTCGCTCAAGCACCGTGAAAATGGCTGGAAAGTATATGGCGCTGATTTCGTTACGACAGAAGACGGAACCGGCATTGTGCATATCGCGCCTGCATTCGGTGCCGACGACTATGACATGTCGCTCACATACAACCTGCTGTTCGTTCAGCATGTTGCGGTTGACGGGACATTCAAACCGGAAGTGACGGATTTTGCCGGAATGAAAGTCAAACCGAAAGATACCGAGGAAGACAAAAATGCGCATCAAAAATCTGACATAGAAGTCATCAAATGGTTGGCTCATCATGGTGGATTATTCGATAAGGAAAAGCTCATTCACCCGTATCCGCATTGCTGGAGATGCGAAACTCCGCTTTTGAATTACGCCGCCTCATCGTGGTTTGTGAAAGTGCCGGAAATCAAGGACAAGCTTATTGCGGAAAACAAAAAGATCACCTGGGTGCCGCCGGAAATCGGATCGGCTCGCTTTGGCAATTGGCTTGAAGGAGCGCGTGATTGGGCCATTTCGCGCACTCGTTTTTGGGGAGCGCCTATTCCGGTGTGGAGGGAAGTACAGAACGTGTCAAAAGGTGCGCCGCATTCGTATCCGGAAAAGTACCACGTCATGAGCTCGATTGAAGATCTGAAAAAATTCAGCAAAGCAAAAAATACCTACTATGTCATAAGGCACGGTCAGGCGGAAAATAATATAGACCGTATCATGAGCGATGATGCCAAAGCATTAGTTCATCTGACTGCCAAGGGCAGGGAAGAGGTTCTTAAAGCTGCTCAAGATAGTAAAGATAAAAACATTTCTTTCGATCTCATTTTTGTTTCTCCGTTCCAGAGAACGCAAGAAACGGCAGCTATATTGAAGGAAAAATTGGGTTGGAAGGATGAGCAGATGATTATCGATAATCGTCTCCATGAAATGGAGGTGGGAAGTTGGAATGGAAAAAAGGTGGCTGATTTCGTAAAGGAATTTCCGGTGCAGGGCCGATTCAGCCATCTTCCGAAAGACGGCGAAACGTATGTTCAAATAAAAAAGCGCATGGGGGATTTTCTTTATGAGACTGAGAAAAAGTACGAAGGCAAGACAATACTTATCGTTACTCACGGAACTCCGGCGATGTTGCTTATAGCTGCCGCGGAAGCTCTCGACAGGAAACAAGCGCTTTCGTATGAGATAGAAAAATATATTGCCAATGCGGAAATCCGCCCGCTCAATTTCACTCCGTTGCCTCACAACGAAGAGTACGAGCTCGATCTTCACCGTCCGTTTATTGATGATATCGAATTGAAAACGCCTGAAGGCAACAAGTTGGTGCGCGTACCCGACGTATTCGATTGTTGGTTCGAATCAGGCTCGATGCCGTATGGCGAATCGCATTATCCGTTCGAACATCGCGATGAATTTGACCCGCAGCCGGGATTCCTAAAAAAGTCCCGCGGATATCCGGCGGACTTCATAGCGGAAGGCCTCGATCAGACGCGCGGCTGGTTTTATTCGATGCTCGTCTTGGGGGTGGCCTTGTTCGGCAGGAGTCCCTACAAAAAAGTCATCGTGAACGGGTTGGTTTTGGCTGAAGACGGGGAAAAGATGTCCAAATCAAAAAAGAATTATCCTGACCCGATGCTGTTGGTAGAAAAATACGGCGCTGATTCATTGCGTTTTTATTTGATGTCTTCTCCTGTAGTGCGCGGACAGGATCTGTGTTTCAGCGAGAAGGGAGTGGATGAGGTCACGAAAAAAGTCGTGAACCGGTTGCTGAATGTAGTTTCGTTTTATGAAATGTATAAGGATCAGGATGGACATCCTTCCCGGTTGTCTTCGCAGCCTCCGAAAGCAGTTTCGAATGCATATCCTGACTCTGAAAACATTCTTGATCAATGGATCATATCCCGTCTCAATGAGACCGCCGCAACTGTGACTGCCGGACTTGAAGCCGGTGAACTCGATCGCGCGGTGCGGCCTTTCTTTGATTTTACGGACGATCTTTCGACCTGGTATCTGCGCCGATCACGCGAACGGTTCAAAGGGGAAGACCAGGAAGATAAAAAATCTGCTTTGAATACAACGCGATACGTGCTTATTCAAATGGCAACTTTGATGGCGCCATTCATGCCATTTCTTGCAGAAGATATATATTCGAGAGTGGGAGGCCCAACTGAATCAGTGCATTTGGATTCATGGCCTTCAGCCGGCACTGTTGATTCGGAACTTTTGGATTCCATGAAAGTGCTGCGAGATGTAGCTTCCAAAGGTCTTGAAGCACGCATGAATGCAAAGATGAACGTGCGGCAGCCATTGAAAACATTGCGGGTAAAAATCCAAGGAATAGGAGGCAAAACCAAAACTGCCGCACGTTTGCAATTTATCGACCTCATAAAGGATGAAGTAAATGTGAAGGAAGTCGCATGTGGTGCACTGATCGAAACTGATGTAGAGCTCGATACGGTATTAACTCCTGAACTCAAAGAAGAAGGGGATGTGCGTGAGCTCGTGAGAAAAATCCAGGATCTCCGCAAAGAAAAAGGGTTGTCAGTAAATGATGTGGCAATGCTTACTATTCCTGCAGATATGAAAGACCTCGTTTCAAAATATGAAAATGAAATAAAAAAATCCACCAAACTTAGCAAGATAGAAGTTGGCGAGACTTTGGCACTCCATGCATAGCATACACACTACCCTCGGATTTATCATCGAGTCTCGTCCTTATGGCGAAGCGGGGAAGATTCTCTATATTTTTACGAGAGACTTTGGTCTTATTGTGGCAACTGCACAAGGGATTCGTTTTGAAAAATCAAAATTGCGATATCACACTCAGGAATATTCCTTCGGGACTTTTTCGCTTGTTCGAGGAAAAGAATATTGGAGGCTGACGAGCGCGGCGCAGAGCGTGTCGGAAAGTGGGGTGGAGGGGGACACAATGAAAATTAATACGGGTGCCCGATATAACACATATGAACTCATCGCCCGCCTGGCATTATTGCTTCGTCGTCTTCTGCATGGGGAAGAAGCGCACCCAGAATTATTTGATTGCATTCGATCTTGTGTGCAATTTATCGAACGAACTGAGATTTCAGAAGAACAGCTCAAAACACTCGAATCGGTAACTGTTCTGCGGATGTTGGCATTGTTGGGATATATCGGAAAGGACCCTTTAATTAATCAAGAAATAAAAGAAGGAAATTTTTCGATTCAGCTGCTTGAAACCTATAAAGAAAAGAGGATGTTGCTCAATCAGCATATAAATAAAGCGCTTCGGGAATCGCATTTGTAATTTAGCGCATAGGAAATGGCATACCCGGCGAATTTTACTTAATAAATACCTGTTTTTATTGTACAATACAGCATGTGCCTTCTCCTGACGATAAAAGCTACATTGAAGAACTAAAGAAGTCTCTCTACTCGCGGACTGCTCCCGATGTGCGCACGCGCCGCAAGCTTCGATTTACGGATACCAATACGAATGTGCAGAGCGACTGGGAACATTCCGAAGAAAATAATTCCCTTAAAAACCCCGTTGCCATGAATACGGCATACGAAAATCATTCCATGTCTTTTTTTACAAAACTTCTCATAGGATCGGCGATCTTCTGCGTGATAGCCGTCGGCATCGGATCGTACCTATTTTCCAATGGAAGCAATCTGATCTCAGCGGATAATATCGAGATCGCGATCAATGGTCCCGTTTCTATTCCCGGAGGAGAGCCCGTAACGTTCGATATAACGGTCAAAAATAAAAATAACGTCGATCTGCAACTCGCAGATTTGTCAGTTGATTTTCCAGCTGGCGCTACGAGTGCTGGCAATTCATCCCAAGAATTAAAGAATTATCGTGAACTTCTCGGTGATATTGCAGTTGGCGGTTCGAAGTCAAAATCAGTCACAGCGATCATATTCGGTGAAGAAAACGTTCAGAAACAGATCACGGCCAACGTTACCTATTCCGTAAAAGGCTCATCCGCCACATTCACTAAAACCCAGTCATATGCCGTCCTCATCAACTCTTCGCCTATAAACGTAACCGTATCATCGTTCAAGGAGATTACGTCCGATCAGGAATTTGACCTCAAAGTCATTCTCAAATCGAATTCAAAGGAAGTCCTGAAAAATATTCTGCTGCAGGCCGAGTATCCTTTTGGGTACACCTTCATTTCTTCGAATATCCAGCCATTATCAGGCAATGCTCTGTGGAAGATCGGGGATATTCCTTCAGGAAGCGAACGTACTATTACTCTGCATGGAAAATTGGCCGGTGAAGATACTGATCTGCGGGCATTCCATTTTATCGTAGGGGCGCAAAGCGCATCGAATGCCAGGGTGATCGGCACGCAATATATGGCCGTAGCACAAGATATCACCATTCAAAAGCCGTTCGTGTCGCTCAGTCTTGCCATCGACAACGATCATGCGGCAAGCGATCATGTGGGACAGTTCGGCCGCCTGGAACAAGTGCAGGTTACCTGGTTCAACAATCTTCCTGTGGCAGTTTCGAATCTGGTCATTACGGCTACAGTATCAGGATCAGCGTATGACAAGACTTCCATTTTGCCTAACCTGGGATATTTTGATTCAGCGACAAATAAAATTACGTGGAATAGAAGGACGAATTCCGAATTGGCTACGGCAGATGCGGGCGAGACAGGCATAGTTTCATTCGCCGTAATTCCGAAGGATCTCGGAACGGCTCAGGGCCTTATTGTTGATCCGACAATTACTATTACGGCGAATGTTGCGGCCGATCGCACCCAAGAAACGAATGTGCCGCAAACACTTACCTCGACGGTGACGCGAAATCTCCGAGTCTCCTCGCAGGTTGCGCTTTCCGGCCGCATCTTACGAACGACCGGACCTTTTGCGAACACTGGTCCTATCCCTCCTAAAGCCGAGCAGACGAGCACGTACACAGTAGTGTGGGATGTCGACAACACATCGAGCGTGGTCAATAATGCCAAAGTCACGGCAACGCTTCCGGCATACGTTAAATGGGTTGATGCGGTCAGTCCGTCAAACGAGAATGTAACATTCGATGAAAATACCGGAGAAGTGACGTGGAACATCGGAAATGTCAGCACGTATACATTGAGCACGTCCCGAAGAAGGGAGGTTGCATTCCAAGTTTCACTCAAGCCGAGCGTAACGCAGGCCGGGCAATTGCTTACGTTGATCAATGCAGCGAAGCTGATGGCGGTAGATAGCTTCACGAATACGCAATTGCAAAGCCAGCAAGATCTTTTGACGACTCGCTTCAGTACGGATCCGGCTTATAAGAGCGGGGATGAGTTGGTTGGCAGGTAATCGGCTTTTGATATACAATGCCCCTATGTTAAAAAAGGAGACAGCGGCCCAGATGAATGAAAAAACAGACGTTATGGACGCGGTTATTTCGCTCGCCAAGCGGCGCGGTTTTATTTTCCAGGGATCGGAAATCTACGGCGGCCTTGCCGGAACATGGGATTACGGCCCTCTCGGCGTAGCTCTCAAGAATAATGTGCGCAGGCTCTGGTGGAAGCGTTTTGTCGATACCCGCGATGATATGTTCGGTCTCGATGCTGCCATTCTCATGAACCAGAATGCGTGGAAGGCGAGCGGACACGTTTCCGGCTTTTCAGATCCATTGGTTGAATGCAAAAAATGTCAGCATCGTTTCCGGGCAGATCAGCTCACTGATCCAAAAAAATGTCCTGACTGTGGCGGCCAGCTCGGCGAAGCGCGCCAATTCAACATGATGTTCAAGACGCATGTTGGTGCCACACAGGATGAAACTTCCATCTCGTATCTGCGACCTGAGACTGCCCAGGGCATGTTCGTAAATTTCAAGAATATTCTGGATTCTCAGCACCCAAAGCTTCCATTCGGTCTGGCGCAGATCGGCAAGGCATTCAGAAATGAAATCGCTCCACGAGATTTCCTTTTCCGTGCGCGCGAGTTCGAGCAGATGGAGATCGAATATTTCGTACATCCAAAGGATTGGGAAAAAGTGTTCGCTCATTTTCAGGAGGAGGTCAAAGCATTTATTGCGGATGTCGGTTTGGATGTCTCCAAGGTTCACGAATTGGAAGTCCCTGATGGCGATCGCGCCCATTACTCCAAGCGCACGATCGATTTTGAATTCGATTTTCCTTTTGGAAGAAAAGAACTGTATGGATTGGCATACAGAACAGATTTTGACCTGAAACAGCATTCCGAATTCAGTAAAGTTGATTTGTCGTATTACGATGAAGAAACGAAAGAACGTTTCATTCCACATTGCATCGAGCCTTCCTTTGGTTTGGACCGCACGGTATTGGCCATCCTCACGGATGCTTATACCGAAGATACTCTCGGCGGCGAAACTCGCACCTATCTGAAGTTGAGTCCGTCAGTCGCGCCTTATACTGTTGCCGTTTTTCCTCTTCTTCGCAATAAGCCGCAACTAGTGGAGAAAGCTCGAGAAATATTTAAAATGATAAAAAAGACAATTCCAGCAGCGATATTCGACGACAACGGCAATATCGGCAAACGATACCGCAGACAAGATGAGATAGGCACGCCATTTTGCGTCACTATCGATTTCGATACGATTGAAAAAGGTGCCGGCGTTACGGTGCGAGATCGGGATACGGGCAAGCAGGAGAGAGTGACAGAAAATGAATTGATAAGCTTTCTTACTCAAAAAATTAAATAAGTGAAGATAAAGTGATTATATGAAATTTAATAAAGCTATTTTACCCAATGGACTTCGCGTAGTCACCATACCTATGCCCGATAATCCATCGGTAACTGTGCTTGTCATGGTCGAAGCTGGCTCAAAATATGAGACGAAAGAAATAAACGGACTTTCTCATTTCCTCGAGCATATGGTTTTCAAAGGTACTCCGCGACGCCCCAAAGCTAGCGATATTTCCAGGGAATTGGATTCTCTTGGCGCGCAATACAATGCGTTTACAAGTCAGGAATATACGGGTTACTACGCCAAGACGGATAGCCGGCATCTGGACACGATTCTGGATATTGTTTCCGATATGTATTTGAATCCGTTGTTTGATCAAAATGAAATCAAAAAAGAAGCCGGCGTCATCATCGAGGAAATTCGCATGTACAATGATTTGCCGCAAAGTCGCGTTCACAACCTGCTGTCAAAAATTATGCATGGCGACCAGCCTGCAGGCTGGATGATTACGGGAAGCGAGGAAAACGTTCGCTCATTTACTCCCGATCATTTTATAAAATACCGTAACGAGCAGTACGTTGGAAAGGCTACCACCATTATAATATCCGGGTCCTTCGCGGAAGATACTATTGTAAATAAAGTTGCACAGGCATTTTCCCCGATCTTAAATACTCCGAAATCAGGCAAATTGCCTGTGCATGAATCCCAGTTCTCGCCTTCGATAGGCGTTGAGTTCAAAGAAACTGACCAAACTCATCTTGCAATCGCAGTCAGGACGTTTTCGATAATGGGTCCCCGTATTCCCGTGATGAACGTATTAACTACAATCTTGGGGCATGGGATGAGTTCGCGGTTATTCTCGAAAATGCGTGATGAACTCGGCATCTGTTATTACGTGCGAGCGTCACATGATCCTTTTACCGATCATGGTGATTTGACTATCTCTGCCGGTGTCGATAATTCTCGAGTAGAGGAGGGTATTCGAGGTATTATGGGGGAATGCAATCGTCTGAAGCATGAACTCGTATCTTCCGCCGAACTCAAGAAAGTCAAAGATTATATTGCCGGTATGACCATGCTCGAATTGGAAACATCCGATGCTCGCGCGGAATTTGCCGGTTATCAGGAAATTTTAAAGAAAAAAATTGAATTGCCCGAGGATATGATTGCCAAAGTGAATAATGTAACAGCCGAAGATGTGCAAAAACTGGCGCAGGATATATTTGTAAATACAGGTTTGAATTTGGCCGTGATAGGCAAGTTCAAGGACGGGGAAGAATTCAAGACATATTTGAAATTTGAGTAAGAAAACCCCTGTGATATACTGCCATCATGTCAGATCACTCCTCACGTCCTATTCACATTAACCTGAATACCGGCACAATCGTAAGGTTTTTCCTCATAGCAGTGCTTCTCTTGGCCCTGTATTACATGTCAGACATCCTTTTGGTCGTGGTAGCGGCCATCGTTATCGCATCTGCCATCGAGCCGGTAGTGAGACGTTTGCAGCGACGCAAAGTCCATCGCGTGATAAGTGTCATCGTCATTTACGTGCTCGCGGCGGCAGTTCTTGCGGCAATACTTATATTTTTCATGCCGGTCGTGGTCAATGACGCGGTTGGCTTCCTAAGCACGCTTCCGCGCAACATTTCTCTTCTGGATTTGTGGAATCCAATATCTTCGGTCGGTTTCAATTTTGGCACGGCAGCCTCGACATCGCTGTCTGCGCACTCGATCCCCGTGTCCGAATTTATAAATGGACTGCAATCATTCATCGTCGGTACGAGCGAGGGCGCATTCAAGACTGCCAGCGTGGTCTTCGGCGGCGCATTGAGTTTCATCCTTATTCTAGTCTTGTCTTTCTATCTCGCGGTGCAGGAAGAGGGAGTGGATGACTTTTTGCGCATCGTCGCACCGGTCAAACATCATGACTACATTATCGACTTGTGGAAGCGTTCACAGCGAAAGATCGCCTTGTGGCTTCAGGGCCAGATTATTCTCGGTATTGTCGTCGGCGTGCTCGTGTACT
>DHWH01000031.1:0-316 GCA_002413065.1 Patescibacteria group bacterium UBA5187 | reverse complement strand
CGCTTCTTCTGGCCATTCTCGCAGGATTATTCGAAATCATTCCGATATTCGGTCCGATCATATCTTCTATCCCCGCAATCCTGATCGCATTTGCGGACAAAGGAGCGGGAACAGGACTTCTGCTTATCGGTCTTTACGTTATTATCTATCAATTTGAAAGCCAACTCTTCTATCCGTTGGTGGTAAAAAAGATCGTCGGTATTTCTCCAATCGTTGTTATCCTCGCTTTGGTTATCGGTGCAAAACTGGCCGGCGTCCTCGGCGCCATTATCGCAGTGCCTCTCTCGGCAGCATTCATGGAATACATACATGATAT
>DHWH01000021.1 GCA_002413065.1 Patescibacteria group bacterium UBA5187 | reverse complement strand
CGTATACCCCATTTCATTGTCATACCATGCCAAGACTTTAACCAAATTTCCATCGACTACACGTGTAAATGCGAGGTCCGCGATCGAAGCATGGCGGTTGCCGATGATATCGTGCGAGACCAATTGCTCCTCGGTAACGGTAAAAATATTGCGCCAGCGATCCTCTTTAGCGGCTTTCTTCAAAATAGAATTGATCTCTTCGGCAGTCGTAACACGCTTCGAGATAAATGTGACATCAACGATAGAACCCGTGATGACAGGGACGCGGATAGCGATACCGTCAAATTTCCCTTTCATCTGAGGTGAGACCAAACCAACAGCGATGGCGGCACCAGTTGAAGAAGGTACGATATTCTGTGCGGCGGCACGTCCTTCGCGGAGATCTTTTTTGCTTGGACCATCCACCAATGCTTGGCTGGCAGTATATGCATGCACCGTATTCAGAAGTGCTTTTTCGATACCGACAGTTTCATCGAGAATTGCGATCAAAGGGCTACCTGCATTTGTCGTACAAGAAGCATTGGAAGAAATCTGACAAGACTCAAGTTTATCCTCATTCATTGACATGAGCACAGTAGCTCCTTGAAATGCCGAGCCGGCCTCATCTTTGATAGGTGCGGAAACAACTACTCTTTTTGCACCTGCGACAATATGAGCTTGCGCTTTTTCCGCAGACGTAAACAAACCTGTGGACTCAACTACAATATCGATATCAAGTGCTTTCCAAGGCAACTTTGTCGGATCTTTCTCGCTGATGAATTGAACTTCCTGACCGTCGATGACCAATGTATTATTTTTCGTGTTCACGGAAACTTCAAAAGGGCTGACACCGTAGGCGGTATCGTATTTCATCAAGTACGCGAAGTTTTCGATATTGCCGAGGTCGTTCACGGCCACGATTTCGATCTCATTGCGATCTTTTGCAACTTTGACGAATGCCCTGCCGATGCGGCCAAAGCCGTTTATTGCTACGCGAATTTTTTTCATGGGATAAATTTCGATTATGATTTGATAGGTTTAATGGGTTTATTCTAACATATACAGATATTCGCTCACTGCATTGACATGAAAGTTATTCACAGGGGGTATTTTCAAATTATTTTGTGGTGGTAGACTACATTTTAGAAGAAGGCAATATAAACCCCTGCCTTCCGCACCCTACAACTTATGATGAATCGTAACAACCGTGGCAAAGCCAGTGAGGCCCTGGTAGCAACAGCATTGACGATACTAAAAAACAGGTTGGAGAAAAAATATAAACGAGGTCAGCACTCTAACTCCGTTCCTCTTATCACCAATGTTGTTCATGCCGAGCCCAATTCACCACTCGACAGGCAAAAGAAGGACTTCGTCATTAATTTTCATGGTGGTCAGGAAGTATTCCTGCAAGTGAAAAGTTCCGAGCGAGGCAGGCGTAAATTTAATAAGATCTGCAACCGACTCGGCTTGTCCATCAATGTGGTTGTCGTGGATCCGAATAACGATGTCGTCGAAAGGGTGGTTCATCGTCTTTTCATGATCATCAAACAGGTTTTCGATACTGCTCGCCGCGCCATTGCCAGTATCCGGGCACGGACACAAAGACCAGTTCCGAAAAAACGTCGACAATGGTGTCCACGTCCCCGGGTCTGGGCTTACTAAAATCCTTGCTAAGATAGCTTCTTCTCCTCATGTGCGACTCGAGACCCTTCTCCTGTCGCACTTTTTTATTGACCATTCTGCACCCCACATTCTGGCATCCTCTATACATAGCTTACACTCTGACATACAATATATTCATGCAAGAATGGCTCATCCAACTAGTGACCGTCCACCCCTATCTCGTCTACAGCATCGTCATCGTTCTCGCATGTGCCGAGGGACCCATCTTATCAATGGTCTTCGGTGTCCTGCTCAAACTGGGATATGTAAAATTCATTCCTATTTATGCGGCACTCATGGTCGGAGATCTCATTGGCGATGTCGTCTGGTACTATATCGGATATTATTTTGGTCACCGGTTCATCCGCAGATTTGGAAAATATTTCAGCATTACCGAGGCCGGTGTCGATAAAGTGAGACGAGTTTTCCATAAATACCATCACCGCATCTTATTTATTTCAAAAATATCAAATGGTTTCGGTTTCGCATTGGTCACACTCATGACTGCAGGCATGGTCAGAATCCCATTTCTGAAATATCTCAGCATCAATCTTATCGGCCAGTTCATTTGGACCGGCATATTGCTCGGTGTCGGCTATTTCTTCGGACACGCCTATACTACTGTGAACGGCGTCTTCGGCAAACTCTCGATCGTGGCGCTCTTCATAGTCATTATCTTTGCATTATTCGGTTACAAGAAGTATTTGGCGAAAAAGGCGGAAGAGATGGAGATTTGATATACTAGTCCAATGAAACCGCTAATTTCCATTATTATCCCCACCTACCAGGAAGAAAAAATCATCGGTAAAACACTCTCAGAATTGAAGGCGAAACTCACCCTACCTCACGAAATCATAGTCACCGATGATGCAAGCACAGATAAGACCGTAGAAATGGCGAAAAAATATGCCGATCTCGTCCTTGCCCCCACAACCAAACACATGAGTATCGCTGCCAATAGAAATGAGGCCGCATCGCATGCACAAGCCGATATGTTCGTCTTTATGGACGCTGACAGCACCATTGCCGATCCTGATACATTCTTCAAGACTGCACTCGCACATTTTGAGGCAGCTCCGAACTTGGTCGCGCTCACCGGCAAGATAGGTGTGTGGCCCGAACTGGAAACATTCGGCGACAGAGCTGTCTATTCAGTCTTCAACACCGTGCATCACATTAAAAATAACAAATTGCATAGTGGAGAATCGTCAGGCAAATTCCAAATGATGCGACGCTCTGCATTCGAAAAAGTCAAAGGCTTCCGTGAAGAACTCATAACGCGCGAAGACGGAGACATGTTCAATAGGCTGGCAAAGATAGGCCGCACTATGTATTGTCCAGAACTCGTCATTCTCCATCAAGGCCGTCGTGCACACAAGATCGGCTGGCCAAAGTTGCTCAGCATCTGGATGTTCGGAACAGCATGGGTGGCTATTTTCAAAAAATCAAAAGCTACGGAATGGAAAGCGATAAGATAATAAAATTGGTCATACTAGTTCAACCTCATGAAAATCTCCGTCATCATCCCCTGTCATAATGAAGAAAAAAATATCGCCGCAACTCTCGGGGCGATCTTGGCACAAACACATCCGGATTTCGAAGTAATTGTCGTCAATAATGCCAGCAATGACCGTACAGTTGAAATCGCCTCTCAATTTCCCGTCAAAGTAGTTACTGAATCCCGCAAAGGTCTCCTGTGGGCACGCGAATGCGGACGAATGAATGCATGCGGCGACATCATCGCCAATATTGATGCTGATTGTCTGCCAGAACCTGACTGGTTGATGCGCGGGGCCTCACGCTTCAAAAATGTACGCGTTGCAGCGGTCAGCGGCCCATATGATTATTATGATGCAGGTCCGTTCTTCCGATACAGTTCCCTCTTTTTTCAAAAATATATTTACATGTTCTTTAGCGAGCTTTTCCAGTTGCCTTTTATTCGCAAGGGCGCAACCCTCATCGGGGGCAACAACCTGATCCGTGCCGATATTTTGAAAAAAGCCGGCGGATACGATACTTCGATTCTCTTCTATGGCGAGGACACGAATACAGCAAAGCGTGTGGCCGCTCACGGCAGAGTCGTATTCAGTCCCAGTGTTGTTATGAAAACCTCAGCCCGACGTTTCAAGGAAGAAGGCACTTTCCATCTGATGGGAAAATATTGGTACCATTTTTTTAAGACCATTTTCTCCTAAATACGCCGTCCTTAACCGAGATCAGCCTCCTAAGTGTCCGAAAATTTAAAATAAAAAAAGCCGCAAGATTTCTCCTGCGGTTGTTCGAAAGAACGATTGGCGTAAGCGCTACTGGACAAGCCTGTGACTTGTCAGATACCAAGTTCTCCACCAAATCGGCACTATGTATGCCGCGATGGAAATCCAGTTCATGAAATCAGCCACGAAGTTTCGGTGCCACCAGTAAGGCTTCACTATATCCAGAACCTTGTGGTTCGCGATGAAGGCATGAATCGATAACAGCACGCTTACCGTGTACAGTTCACCTGACGTGATCCTGCTATGGAAGTAGAACATGCCGACCATGGCCATACCTGATGTCATATAGACAAGGTGAATTTTACCAGCTTTGGTTAAACTTCCTTTCCATGCCAAGCAATCAGGGTTCGGGTTGTGCATCCATAATAGATGTGCAGCGACTGTGAACGAGGTCATTATGAGACCCATGACAAGCACGTGCTGCGGCACCCATTCCGAACAATGGCGTGCAATCGTCCATGCGACGATCAGCGAAACAATCAGGAAGTCTCCCCACATGCCTCCGTGGCAAATAAAAGGCATGCCTTCCTCTTGATGATAATGCTGAACAATTTGCCTTGGCCAGAAGAGTCCGTCGCCATGGGCGAATAAACCCTCCATAATCACAAGTATGTTCATGAAGACAAGAATCCCGACAAACAATGAAGTATTCATAATTGAGCAGATAACAATATTTGATTTTGAAACAGCTGAGTGCATTTTATTTATATATCAATATAATATGTTTGTCAAGTATGCGCCAATAAGAAAAAACCCGCTTCGTAAGCGGGTTTTTTCTTAAAACAATATCTACAATTAACGTGTCGTTGTTGCTGTTGAAGTTCCTGTAGCGGCTGGTCTTGTCGATGTGGCGGTTTTCATCATGTCTTTGTCCGTCTTCACAACAGCTTTCATGATAGCCTGTGCATCCTTGCGGGCTGCAACGAGATCTTTCTGAGCCGCTTGGATCTTTGAGCGAGCATCTTTCAGCGTAGTCATATTCGCAGCCATCTTGGTCTTGTCGCCCTGATCAGGAACCAACGGAAGAACTTCTTGTACGGCAGCCTGAACCTTTGCATTTGCATCAGCCAGCTTGGCGTTAAAATCATTCAAGTAGGCCTGATTGGCAGCGGAAATAGGGCCCGCAGCAGAAAGGCGTGTCTGGAGCTTGGTTCCTACACTGCCCATCATAGTGAGTACTGTTTCGATACGATCAGCCGCAATGACTACATTGAGCTGTGGCATGAACAATCCGTATACGCGGTATGCCTGAGTGATTGATTGAGTATCCGCCTTCAGCGTAGTTGACGATGTGTCCGAAGCTATCTGAGTTCGGAGCGTGGTCAGATTACCTATCAAAGACTGGACAGTCGAGATGATCGATGTCTTTTGAGCATCGGTAAGATTGCGCATCCCTTTGACGCGTTCGATAAGCTTGTTAAGGTTGTCTATTCTTTCTCCGATCATCTTATCCGCTTTCGTCTCCATAGCTGTCATCTTGCGTTCCGTATTTTGCATGCCGCGAGTCGTTGTCGCACTGGTGCTTGTTGCGTTGGTTGTCGTTGCGGTAGTCGTTGTAGCCTGAACAGTCGTTACTCTGGTGGTTGTCGCGTGTGCGGTTGTCTTTGCGAACGCAGGAAGTATGGATAATGCCGCAATCGCAAGTCCTGTCGTTGTGGCAGTAATAATTTTTTGTTTCATATGCATATAATAAGATTAGGATAAATAATTACTGTGTAGCCGATGCATCCAAACTCTGATCGAGATTCGATGAATCCGACGAAAGACCATTCATCTGAGCATCTACTGCGGCCATATCCTGATTCAAGGCCAAGGTTGAAGTATCATTTGAAGCTGATAGACCTGTACCTTGTGTTCCTGGAGCCTGAGAAGAAGGCGAAGTTGTTGCGGCAGGCTGCTCGGCAGGAGGAGTATAGACCGGATTTGACTGTGAATTGCTGTACCATAT
>DHWH01000005.1:192-12839 GCA_002413065.1 Patescibacteria group bacterium UBA5187 | reverse complement strand
CTTTGACAGCGGAGGCCCTTACTGCTAGTTTTTATCGATAATGAAACATTGTCCTGAATGCGGCGGCCCGACACAACGATGGGGGCGCACTTCTGCGGGAAGACCCCGCTTTTTTTGTTGCACATGCGGAAAAACAGCCATACGGAGGAGAAAAGATGTTGTTCAGCGCACTATTGCTCATCAATTGGTCGGCTGGCTGGGAGGCAAAGAAAGTCTGAATGAGATCGCGATTCACGCGCACAAGACTCGTCAGGCGCTTTGGAAAGAGTTTCAGCCTCTCTTTCTCCATGATGTGGAGCCTTCAATTCCCCCTGACACTAAAGCCAAGGTATTGGTTCTCGATGGAACATACGTCCATGGCCATACGCTTTGCGCGCTTATCGCCATCAACGAAAACAGGCAGATCTACTGGCGATTTGCCCCGTATGAGTCCTATAAAGTGTGGTTGCAATTTTTGTATCCTTTTGCCCAACCGGATATCGTAGTTATGGACGGGCAGAAAGGATTGTTCGCAGCCGCTAAAACTTTGTGGCCCACCGCTCCGATACAGCGCTGTCAATTCCATGTCATCGCTTTCGCCATACAATATCTCGGCCGCCGTCCCAAGGACGAAGCGGGCAGGGATCTTTTGAATATCTTGTACACTCTCAAATACGCCAAAACGCATGAAATCCGCGATCAGTGGATAGTGGCCTACAAAAAATGGGAAGAGAAATATGAAAAAACATTGGCGCTGAAGAATTATGGCGGACGCTTCCTGTACTCGCGGCACAGGAGTGCCCGATTGATAATCCGTCGCGCGTTGCCGCATCTTTTTACGTTTCTTGATCACCCTGGCGCTCCCAACACGACCAATCTGGTCGAAGGCTGGGTGAATTCCGCGATTGCGGAGGCATTGCGCTTGCACCGCGGGCTCCGTTTCCATGAAAAGAAAACTCTGGTCGCGATCATATTGGCGCAGTTGAGGAAAAAAATGTTCTGGAGACCGGTTAGTATTGCAGTTAGCGTCCCAATTGTTTCAAGAATAGTTCCAATTCAGCGCCGATAATTTCTCGCCAATCTCCGGATTTGAGGGTTCCAAGTTCGATATTCATGATTTTGGTGCGTTTGAGGTGCACGACTTCATTGAACAGGGCTGAAACCATGCGTCTGATCTGATGTTTTTTTTCTTCGGTCAGAGTAATGACGAATACGTTTTCCTTGAGAACTTTTACTCTGCAGGGTTTCGTTTTGTATCCTTCGATGAATATGCCGTTCTCGATCTTTTCCTTGAAACTGGAACGGAGTTTTGTTCCCGTAGTCACAATATATTCTTTGGTGTGTTCGTATTCAGGGTTGAGGAGTTTGTCGGTTATTCTGCCGTCGTCAGTGAGTATGATAAGCCCTTCTGATTCCTTGTCGAGTCGGCCGAGAGGGAAAATATCTTTGTTCGGGATCAGATCTTTTATTTCCTTTTCTCCGTGCTGGGGCGAATGGGTAATGACCCCGGCTGGCTTATTAAATGCAAAATATGTATACGGTTTTTTTGCGTGCTTGAGACGAACTTCGACATTGTCCGATTCGTTGACCTTGTCGCCAAGCTTGGCAAGCTTCCCATTTATAAGGACTTTTTTGCCGGAAATAAGCTCATCCGCGCCGCGGCGAGTAGAGTGGCCTTTGAGGGCCAAATACTTATTTATCCTCATGGGATATGGCTCTTTTGGGATTATGGGAACTTTTTTATCTTTCATGACTCGCAGTATAGCACTAGTCTGCTAGCCTTGCATAAGTGTTTTCTTTAGAATACCTCTATGAAGTGGAAACACCCGCCAATCATCAAAATATACGAAGCACTCGGATCGGTTGCGGATAATCGCGTCGAAATCTCGGAAAATGCGGGAAAAGTTTTTTCTTCCAGCGGTAATAAATATTATACGATCGCGTATGACCCTGAGGCCCGGGCCATCATGTCCAATGATAACGCTTCATTCTGGAAAGGGTATCTCGGGTATCCATCGATCGCTTTTTTAATGAAAACGGGAGTTCTTCCATATGATGCTTCGGTTGCCGAATTATTGAAGGGTGTAGTCTGGAAAGATATAAACCAAAAGTTCAAAAATGATTTTGATAAGACCTTGGAGTATATCCTTTCATCAAAGACGGAAGTGCAGAAAAAAGTTTTGCGTGAGTTTGTATCCATGATCAATGATGAAATTACGAAGCTCGATCTCCACCTTTTGGGAACAAAAAAGGCTCCGCCGGAGGGATATTGACGGGTTGATATTTTCCTAAAAATTAGTATAGTTGATTTTGGACACATTGATAGAAACAACGCATACACGGATACATATGAAAAACTTTGAACGTTCAGTTTTAAGCTTCGAGGCAAAGCTTATTCGCGAGATTAAAGCGGCTTTTCCAAAGGTAAGGGCCCGCGTGCATGTACGCATTATGCATTGGCAAAAATGGGTTACGGTCCACATAACGGCGGGTGAAGTTTCCGATACCATGATGCGGACGATTGTCACCAAGGCAAATCGCTTGACGCTTCAATTGTGGCCGGTACCGGTGCGGATACCTCCCGATTCAAAACGTCTCATTTTTAGGCCGGAAGCGAACGCATATTCGTTTTGGCTGCCGGTTGCTCCTTCTCGGCACGTGGCGGATTTTAGCGATTTTTTCCCCAGTCGCCGGGGTTAAGAGGGTTAAGATTGCTTTATTCTTTGCTCCCCAATCGGGAGCTTTTTTATTCCATGTCCGCTTGGAACCCGCACAACAAAGATGTCATACTCCCGGTACCATTTCGTCCTTTAAAGCATGGTACCGAAACAAAAACAATTTAATATTGCCCAGAAAAATAAACAGCGGGACGATGCGACATCTGGCAATAAGAAACTTCCTAATGCCACTGATAATCCTGCCAAAAATAAAGACAAAGATAAGAACGCAAAAAAAGTTCCGAAAACGTTGATTCCGACTACCAAGCAAAAAATAATCAGTGAGCGCAATAAGCAAAAGGCTAAACCAGTGGATAATGTCCGTTGGGTATAGGGATGCTACCCCACACTTCGCCGCCCTACATCACGCCGCTTTCTTCCGTGTTTTCTTCTTCACTGAGAGCCTCGCGGTTGATCTTCGCGAGAGACAGCTGCAAAAGGGTATCGCTCGCATGTTTTTCTTCGTCCAGGGTATGCAAGAGTAATTTTGCGGCCGTGCCATATCCAAGGATGCGCGCCCATTCTGCGGCGGAAGCATAACCTGCCATTTCATAGTACTCGGCATATTGGGCCGCGGAAATGAGTGCCGCATCCAAAGCGGTCGCGCCGGAAATATTCTTCGTCAGCCATTCCGCATCGGAAATGATGCCGCGTATCGCCTTCACCTTTGTCTTTTTCGCCTGTATGTCCATGATGGAAAATATTTCCTTGATGCGCTCGGCGTGCATTCTCGTTTCAGAGAGATGTTCTTCGAAAGCATTCTTCAGTTCCATGTCGGTTGCATTTTTGGCCATGACGGGGAGAGCGTCTATAAGCTCGCTCTCTATATCGTATAGAGCCTGGAGCTTCAAAGTGAATAGATCATTGAGTGTCATTGGCTCATCCATTTTCATATATAAAAAAGACGGGATGCATGGAAAAATATGACAGCGTGCAGTCTGTCAGTTTCCGGGTTAATTAGTGCGCAGCTTCCTCCAATATATTTTTAACCACTTCCTCGATCTCGGCTACTTTGAAAACAGCCAGGCCGTAACACCAGCGATTTCGTTCGCTGAAAGCGCGGGATTGATAATATAAATAGAGCACATCTCCGACGATTATTCCGGTAGCGTGCCCGTTCTCGCCGCCTTCCCAGTCATCACCATATGGTTCGATCACGGGTCCGAGCGTGGTATACGGTCCAAGCGGATCTTTTGCTGCGGCGAAAAAAACCCGCTGGCGCTGTCCGCGTTTTCCTTGCGGAAGAAAACAGACCGCATTCAAAAGGATATTTCCGCTAGGCAGGGGAATGAGTTGGGATCCCTCGAGACCCCATTCGTAATCTTCATAATTATGCTGATTGTGATGACCGATATTTTCGTGCGAGAGAATTTTTCCTTTTCGTTCCCAGGGACATTTCCATGATTTTCCCGGACATTCCGCCAGGAAAAGATCGGGATGATTTACCCGGCGCATTCCGGAATATATGAGATAGTGCGTGCCTTGTATGATGGCCGGATGGGGATCATATATGCCCGCTTCATCACTGTCCGGGATGGAAGCCAGTGCTGTGTCGATGAGAGCGAAATGCGTTCCATCGGTTGAGGAAAGGTGTTCTATCGTTCCGCCAAGCGCCATGAATTCCCGCTGTACGAACATGTGGAATTTTTGTTCATGCGCATCGTAGATGACGGCGGGCGCTGCAACGTGCGGACCTTGTACGGTATCGAGAATTGATGATTCCTGTTCCGTCCAGGGTCCTTCCGGGTGCGGTGCAGTCGCATGAAGGATATGCCAGATCTCCATATATGGCTGTCCTCCGGATCCGAACAAGTGCCACATTTTTCCATCGAATACCGGACAGGGGTCTTTGGTGTGCCAATAGAGATCCGACTTCAGCATCAATCCTTTTCTTTCAAACGAAAGTTTTTTACGAAATATTCCCTGGGGTTCGGGCGTGTTTGTTGTGTCCGGTGCATCAGGAGGCGTATCTTTTTGGATGTCATTTTCCATACAAAACATGACGTCAAAGAAGGGTGGACGTTACTTATTCGGAGTTCTTATTGTCTTAATTTATTCAACTTCAGGAACTTCAATCGCGCTCCCTGCAACCCATCCGGTACTCCAGCAGATCTGCAGACTGTAACCTCCGGAAGGACGTTCGATGTTCAGAACGTCTCCGGTAAACAATAGATTCGGATACAGGCGTGACCTCATTGTTTTGAAATCGACTTCCTCGCAGGCGACACCGCCGGATGTGACTATGGAAGCATCAGGTCCGAGCAGATTCTCCACTTTCATTTTCATATGCTTGATCGTCTCGACGAGTTTGAGACGCTCTTCACGGGTGATGCTGTTGATGGCCGTGTCAGGATTGATCCCCGCCAGGCGTGTTACGACCGAAGCAGTTTTGCCGGGAATAATTTCGGTAATGCAGTTTTTGAATAATTTATTTTTATTCTTATCAAAAAGCTCCTGAAGCATGGCATTCAGCATGGCATAGTCCTTGTCGGGAAGAAGGTCGACTTCGATGTCCACTTCGCCCCACTTAAGAAGTTCGCCGACATCGCGGCTCATATTAATGACGGTCGGTCCTGAGATACCGAAATGAGTAAAGAGCAGGCGTCCTTTCTTTGTGAGCTGTTTTTTATTTTCCTGGAATACGGTCAGCTTTGCGGATGAGAGCGTGATGCCTTGAAGTTCTTTGACCCACGGGTCTCGGATGGCAATGGGAACAAGCGACGGTTCCGGAATGATGACCGTATGGCCGATTTCTTTCAGCCATGCGTAGGCATCTCCGGTAGAGCCTGTTTCCGGGTGCGATGTTCCGCCTGTCGCGAGGATAAAATGAGATGCGCGGACAACCTCGCCGTTTTTGAGTCTTGCTCCGGTTATTGTTCCCGGCTCCCGTTCTTTTTTTGCATCACTTTTTGCATCAGTGTTCGCGGCAGATTTTTTTTCTGCAATGAAACCGGTGACCTGAGCGCTGGTGCGTATCGCGACTTTCCTCAGTCTCAGTTCAAGGACACGAAGTACCGATGCGGATTTGTCGTCGGCAGGGAAGGCGCGTTTGAATTCCTCGATTTTCAGCTCCAGTCCTTTGCTTTCAAAAAATGCGAATGTGCTTTTCACATCAAATTGCGCGAATGTCGAATGCAGGAAATGCCCGGTCTTTCCCAGTTTTGAAAGAAAAGCGTGCGTGTCATACTCCGCATTCGTAATATTGCATCTGCCGCCGCCGGTAATGAGGAGTTTCTTGCCGAGTTGGTCATTTTTCTCAAGTATGCACACGGACAAGCCGCGCTCTACTGCGCGCCCGGCGGCCATCATGCCGGCAGCTCCGCCGCCGATGATGCATACGTCATAATGGGTGGTTTCGGTTGTTGGATTCGCGGAATTCATGTTGTGGGAATCAGCTTAGCATATCTTTGTTAAGTGTACCTTTACTTTTCAAAAAATAGCGGCGTGATATACTTTTCCGCAAGACCTGCCTCTTTACTAGCGTTAACACGACGTGCGCACTCCGCATGTCCTCCAATTCATGTTCAAAGATCTTTCACGCAAAGTTCAGCTCTTTATCGTATCCGGCATTGTCGTTGCAAGTGCCGGGTCAGTGGCGATCTTCGTATCAGCGCACTTCAATTCACAAACCAAGGTAGTGTACTCGCTCGATCACAGGCAGAATGATCAGGAAATAGTCCGCATTATAAATAATGCGAACACGTATGTATATTTCGCGATTTATTACTTTACAAAAAAGGAAATAGCCGATGCTCTCGTTCGTGCGAAACAACGCGGCCTCGTCGTCTGGGGAATAATGGATCGCGAGGCAAGTATCGGAAGCAATAAAAATATCATTGAACAATTGCGTGTCGCCGGGATTGCGGTTGAAACGCAAAAGCATCAGGACGGCATCATGCACATAAAAGCTTTGGTGACTGAAAAAGCATATGCATCAGGAAGTTATAACTGGACACAATCGGCGACTGAGGCAAATGATGAAGTTTTGGAAATTGGTACGAACAAAAAGGTTCATGATCAATATCTGGAGATTATTAAAAAAATATTGGTTGCTAATCAATAAAAATAATTCAATACAGTCATGAATATACAAATGAATCTAAAAAATATGGATAAAAAGCAACTTGGAATAGTTGTTGCAGTCGGTGTGTGCATTATCGGACTCGGAGGCTGGATGATGGCTCGCGGCAGTTCCGGTGAAATCATTACTCCTCAAGCTGTTCGATCGAATGGACCGGAAGCGCACGCTTATTCCGAAGCAGAGACGTACAAATATACCGATGCGCCAAATCATGTTGGTGAAAAGGCCGTGATCACAGGGACAGTTCTCAAAGTATTCACTTCAAAAAGCGGTGTTATTTTCTTTGACTTCTGTCAAAAATCCAGCAGTTGTCCGTTTTCGGCCGTGATCTTCGCTTCAGATGCCGATAAATTCAAGGATCTTGGCAAGTATCAAAGGGAAGTGAAATTGACCGGCGTCATCAAATCGTACAAAGGCAAAGCTGAAATGGTTATCGAAGATCCTGAGCAGATTGAATAAGTGGTACTTCATTCGGCGGAATTTGCCGGTAATCTGCTATAATTGAGGACACAATGCGACGCAAACTCATATTCCTTCTGACTGCTCTCATGCTGATACAAGCGGTTCTTATTCCGCTTACTGCCTCCGCGCACGAAGTGTACGTTCTCGACTCCCAACAAATCGCAGATGCCATCTCGACTCCATCGCCAAATCCGTTTTCCGCCATACCGACAGAAGGGAAATTATTTCTGATCTGGGCGCTCATTACTACGGTTGCATTCCTTTTGGTCCTCACAGCTTCAATCTCGCCGCTCTTTGAACGGGTATGCGATCCGTTTTTGTTGCGGCTCAAAAAGTATGCGCCGTTGGCGGGCCGACTGACTTTCGGCATCAGTCTATTCGCTTCGGGATATTTCGGAAGCCTGTTCGGACCGGAACTTCCATTATCCGCTATAGCATCTCCGTCCGTCGTACATGTGCTGGGCATTATCTTTATGATAGCCGGAATTTCCATTTGTCTGGGATTTTTGACGCGCATCATTACGCTTCTTGGCATCTGTTTGTTTGTATACGCCGCATCTATTTACCATTGGTATATGTTCACGTACCTGAGCTATCTGGGCGAGATGATCCTGTTCTTTATTTTGGGCGGGGGAACGTGGTCGCTTGACCGGGCAATCCCGGCACTTGTTTCCGTTGAAAATATATTTCGGCATGCCGGAACTTTTCTGGCGAAACATAGCTTCCTCATCATGCGCATATTATTCGGCATTACTATTGTTTTTTCTTCGATCTACTCGAAATTCATTCATAGCAATCTGGCGCTTCAGACGATCGAGCAGTATCATCTTACGCAGTATTTCCATTTCTCCCCGATGTTCCTTGTCATGGGCGCATGCATCATCGAAATCCTGATCGGCATCTGCATTGCGGTCGGCTTCGAAATCCGCTTCATGACTCTGGTATTCACCGTATTTTTAACCATGTCCCTGATTTTCTTCGGAGAAGTCGTGTGGCCGCATCTCATTTTATTCGGCGTAAACATCACTTTGTTCCTCCACGGCTACGATGAGTACACTCTGGAGAAGGTTCTTTTCGAAAAGACACGCCGCGGCGAACCTGTGTTATAGTAAGTCCCATGATTATTCTCATCGCATTGGCAACATTCATAGCTACGCTGATCGGCGGTTTTGTGGCATTGCGTTTCAAAGACAAGCTTCATCTTATTCTCGGGTTTAGTGCCGGAGCCGTGATCGGTGTGGCTTTCTTCGATTTGATGCCCGAGGCTATTAATGTGGGTTCTCAATTCTATGATTCATCTTTTATCACAACTATCGTGTCTGCCGGATTTTTGATTTATCTCGTACTTGATCGTGCCGTTTTTCTTCATGCTCATGCGCACGGTCAAGCACACAATCATGAACAGGATCATGAAAAAGAACTCGAACACGGGAGTCATGGTGAAGTTGCCGAACTTACGCACACACGACGGGGCATCTTGGGAGCAGGCAGCCTTTCGATACACAGTTTTTTGGATGGCGTCGCCATCGGTCTGGCATTCCAGGTTTCAGCCGCAGTCGGCGCTATCGTAGCCGTTGCGGTTTTGGTCCATGATTTTTCCGATGGCATCAATACGGTCAATCTGATTTTGAAAAATAAGGGAAAGGGAATATCAGCATTCAAATGGTTGCTTGTGGACGCGATCGCTCCGGTTTTAGGAGTCGTTTCGACGCTTTTCTTTTCATTGCCCGAACAATCCTTGAGCATCGTTCTCGCTTTATTTGCAGGCTTTTTTCTTTATATTGGCGCAAGCGATCTCATTCCCGAAAGCCATCATGCGCATCCAAAATTTCTTACTACAATCATGACGTTGCTGGGAGCGGGGGTACTATTCGGAGCGATTCGTTTGGCGGGGATGTAGGCAGTAAGACATATTTCTTAAACTCTGCTAAAATGTTGTCATATGCTTCGTCCTCGTATTGTCATTCTCGGCGCAGGTTTTGGCGGAATGTATGTCGCCAAGAGATTTAAACGTCTGGCGAAGAAGGGATTGATCGAACTCACGATTATTAATCGCACCAATTATTTTCTCTTTACGCCTCTTTTGCATGAAGTCGCCACCGGCGGTCTCAATCCGCGAAATGTCGCTGAACCCATTCGTGAAGTGTTCGCCGGAACTCCTGTCCGTGTTGTTCAAGCCGCAGTCGAATCTATAGATACCGAGAAACGGATAGTGACGGTGAGTGCGCACAATGAAACGACGGAAATTCCCTATGATTATCTTGTCATCGCCACAGGAGCAGAGACCAATTATTACGGCATTCCCGGCGCGTCTGAGCATACGCTTCCACTGAAAAATCTAGCAGATGCGGCGCGAATACGATCAGAGATCATAGATGCGTTTGAGCACGCTGTCCTGGCGCAGAGCGAAGAAGAACGAAGGGAACTGCTTTCTTTTGCGATTGTCGGCGGCGGCGCTACGGGCGTCGAATTGGCTGCAGAACTTTCCGATTTTGTTCAGGGCATGATCAAAAGGTATTATCGCAAGACGCATTGCGCACCTTCGGAGCCTGGCCATTGCCGATCAGAAGAAGCGGCTATCACGTTGATACACACGGGAAAGGAACTCTTGGAAATGTTCGTGCCTTCACTCCGAAAGGCCTCGGAGCGACGCTTGATCAAAAGCGGCGTCGTCTTGAGATTGGGAAGTACGGTGACTGAAGTGATGCCGGACGGACTCCGCTTGGCGGACGGCACATTCGTAATAGCGAGCACTACCGTGTGGACAGCCGGTGTCAAAGCCATTGTTCCGCGATTTGCGGGAGAACAGCCGGCACTGTCTGGCAGCCGCCTTATTGTCGATGAATTTTTCCGCCTGCAAGGCCACGAGCGTATTTTTGCCCTTGGAGATGCGGCCGGTTATGTCGATACGCATGCGTTCAAAAAAGATTCAAAAAATACCAGACCCGTTCCGATGCTTGCCCAGGCGGCCGTACTGGAAACAAAAATTGTAACCGCGAATATCCTGGCTTCGATACGCCGCAAGCCTCTTTTCACATTCCAATACAAGCCAAAAGGCGCGATGGTTTCGGTCGGACAATGGTTCGCAATCGGCGAGATATATTCATTGCATATAGCGGGATGGTTTACGTGGTGGCTGTGGCGCACCGTGTATCTTTTCAAATTCGCCTCATGGCAAAAACGGATACGCATCATGATTGAATGGACTCTTGATATCTTTTTTCCAAGGGACATTACGAAGTTGATGTAAAGATGCGTTAGGGCATCTGTTTCGGGTAGAGCTGAGAGAATAAAAAAGCAGCCCGATGAGGTTGCTGCGAGTGCCGGCGAAGTACGATTAGTTTCTGGAACGTCCGTAAATCCGGTCAGCCAGGAATTCCCAGGGGACTGCGAATTGGGCCGAGACCAGCACTTGATGAGCTCCGATCTGCGTACCGACGGAGAACAGGCCGACCGACTTTTCATTTTTTGTAAACAATTGATCGAAACGGACCGATACGGAAGGGCTGTAGCGATTGGCTCCGGAATGGCTGGTTCCGAAGAGTTGAATGGGATACATCGAACCGCCTACGGAAAGTTGGCATTTCTTCGGAAGAGGGAACACCAACTGACTTTCGGTTTTTATGATCCGTGTCCATCCATCCCTTTGGAATGAAGGCATCTCGAGCTTCAGGCGCAAATCGACATGCACGATCGGGAGTATTTTACGTCCCAGACTCCGGGCGTGTTGATGTCCGATATCCGCCATGACATAGCCATAGACCGGACGTACGCCATACTGAAGGGACAGATCATCCTGAGTCTCATGCCACCATGATTTATTGATCATGGTCTCCGATGGTTCGGCGGACACGTACTCCAGGTTCTCTTCTTCCGTGTTGCCGATGGATCCTTCTACCACGTTTTCGAAAAAGCGCCCGAAAGCGCCGCTTCCGAAAAACCAGTCCTTCCATTCATCAATAGGAAGATGGGAGATCAGCGCTTCGCGCGCACTGTTCTCCAGTGTCTTCAGCACGACATCCCGACCTACCTCTGCGATTTCATCATGAATGCCGTACCCTTGCTTTTGCATGGTGCGCGTCCAGGCTAAACCGGTGTATCGTCCAAAACGATTTCCGAATGAGGAATCAGTCCCGATATGGAATGTAAAATCCTCGAGGAGGGTCCCATGTATCGGCGGGGTGCGTTGGGGAGCTAATGATAACGTATATGAATACGGCATCACTGTTGTATTGGTGTCTGTACGGGTGTCGCCGCCTTTGCCGTATAGCAGCGTTGTGATCGTGAGACTATACAGGACAATAAGCCTGCATAGCGTTGATGTTGTTTGCATAAAACATATTGGTTGCTCAATCTGTGCTCAACTGATTTTCAAAGCTAAACTGACGCAATGATACTCCTTCGTCTGGACTACGCAAGGACTATACATGTATACTATTTGCATGTCCCGATACTTCCTAAAATTTTGGATTCCGCTTGCCGTGGCAAGCACGATTATCATGTTCGCATTGTATGTTGCGGTCCAGCAAAATATCCGGACGAGCGCCAATGATCCCCAGATTCAGATGGCAGAGGATGCCGCAGTATTTCTGGGAAATGGCTTCGTACCTTCCTTGCTAATCGGAACTTCCCGCATAGATATATCGAAAAGTCTGGCTCCGTTCGTAATAATTTATGATGATACTGGAAAGCCTATTTCCTCTTCAGGATATCTGAATGGCCAAGTGCCCGTTTTGCCTGCAGGCGTTTTTGAGTATGCTCGGACGCACGAGCAAGATCGCATTACGTGGCAGCCTGCTTCATCGACACGGGTTGCAGCGATCGTCGTGCATTTTCAGGGAAAATCATCGGGCTTCATAGTGGCCGGACGCAATCTGCGCGAAGTTGAAATTCGTGAAGGTCAGCTGCAGCTTACAGTTGGTGCGGCTTGGGTGGCGATTCTTATTCTGACATCCATACTCGTTCTCTATAGTTTATTGCTGCGCAGGAAAGAATTACTTACCGAGTAGCAAAACAGCGAGTGTTGTCTGGTGCAATACTCGCTGTTTTTAATGCTCTACCGTGCAATCGTAATAGGGACTGTTTTTTGGGCAATGATATTTCCTGACGGATCCTTCGCTATGAAATTGATGTTGTATGGTCCGTTGCCTCTCCAGTTCCATGGATTTACATCAACCAGTGATTCTTTGTGAGGATAATCTTGTTGGCTATCGCTCATGCTATTCAGGCCGTTGCCGTCAACTTGCCAGAACATAGAGTATTCCGATAGCGATCGATTTTGTAGCAGACCTTTGAATGGTTGAACGCCGCTTACATTTGCTCCATTGCCTGGCCACCAGATATCTATCGTCGATCCCGGAGCAGGTGGGGGTGGAGGATTTCCGCCACCACTACCAACTTGCAATGAG
>DHWH01000005.1:0-162 GCA_002413065.1 Patescibacteria group bacterium UBA5187 | reverse complement strand
ATGAGGCGACCGCGTCATTCCAAATATATAATGTCGACCAATTCGGGTTGAAGATACCTACCTTTAGGGTATAGGTTCCATTACCGCTTGGTGTCCAGGGGACACTTAGATTTGTGGTTTGAGATGTGATGTTTTGGTTTTCAAACGTTTTCTGCAAAACTT
>DHWH01000025.1:458-6489 GCA_002413065.1 Patescibacteria group bacterium UBA5187 | reverse complement strand
ATTTTAACTTTATTTTATCTAGAATTTATCTCGCGCGAGTATAGTTGTCTTATTAATACGTAAATAACACACCTATGTCTCTAGAACAAAAAGATTTGGAGTTGATCGAAAGTATAATATATAAAAATAGCGATGATATCGCGGTATCCATAGCCCGGAGTTTTGAACGGCTTGAAGAACGGGTCAATGATGTCGAAACGCGACTCTATTCCAGGCTGTCCGAAGTTGAAGATTCAGTAGAATCGACCAGTCAGGACATCGTAGGCTCCATTAGGGAATTCAGAGATGAAATACGGGATCTGGTGCGCATGCGGGATGAAGCAGAATTGGATTAAATTTCTTTAACGACAATTCCGTCGGGAGTATCGTTGATCGTAAATCCTCTGGATTCAATTTCCATGCGCAAAGCGTCTGCTTTTTCCCAGTCTTTTTCTTTTCGTGCTTCTTCGCGCGCTTCCGCCAGGACTTGGATTTCTGCCGGGATATGTTCTGCCGGCGGACGCGGTACCGAATCAAGTTTCAAACCGAATACTCGGTCGAATTGCACTAATGTTGCGCGTTTGTCGGCATCCGATGAACTGCTGTCCTTGATGAGTTCCCAGGCTAAGGCTACGGCTTGTGGCATATCGAGATCATCATTGATATAAGCTCCAAAACGCTCTATGTAAGCCTGAATAGGGGAACCTCCTTCTGGATACGAAGATACTGTGGTCATAAGGCGTATAAGGGCGTTTTGAGCCCCACGAACGGCTTCAAAGCTGAAGTTTACAGGCGATCGGTAATGAGCCGTGAGAAGCCAATAACGGTAGCCGAGAGGAGAGATAGATTCTTCCGTAAGAGCTTCCAAAGTAATGAACCCGCCGGCAGATTTTGCCATTTTCCCATTATTCATTGTTATGAACGCATTGTGCATCCAGTAATTAGCTAACAGCGTTCCGTAAGCGCATTCTGACTGCGCAATCTCATTGTTATGGTGTACTGGAATGTGATCGATTCCACCCGTATGAATATCAAAAGGTTGTCCGAGATATTTACGGGACATGGCAGAACATTCTATATGCCAGCCAGGGAATCCATTGCCCCACGGACTTTGCCATCCGAGCTTCGCGTCAAATTTCCAAAGAGCAAAATCGCTCGGATTGCGCTTCTCTTTGTTGATCGACACACGGGTGCCTTCTTTTTGGTTTTCGATGGGAATATTTCCAAGTTTGCCGTAGGCAGGGAATTTTGAGGTATCAAAATACACACCGTCACTGGTCACATAAGCATACGCTTTCTTTTCCAAAACCTGGATGACTTCTATGCTGTCAGCGACGTGATCAGTGGCACGGGGAAATATATTCGGCTGCTTAATATTAAGTTGCTTGAGATCGTCTACGAATTTTCCAAAATAAAATGTGCCTATATCGCGCATAGATTCCAAGGAAAGAGTTTTGTTCTCTCGTTTCAGCGCCTTCGTCATCTTGTCCTCACCTTCATCCGAATCGCTTACTAAATGGCCGACGTCAGTAATATTGATAACCTGGTTTACTTTATAGAAATTGTATTCGAACGTACGGCGCAAAATATCGGCGAAGACATACGAGCGCAGATTTCCGATATGTGCATAGTCATACACCGTCGGCCCGCAATGATACATGGAAACTTCTCCAGCTTTGAGCGGCTTGAAAAGTTCTTTTTTTCGCGAAAGCGTATTGTAGATTTGTATGTCAGCCATGTCGCATTCTTATATCCAGCGCTTTTCTTTGAAGTACACCCACATGCCGACAGTAAGGATGAGCATTCCGCCAAAGATGATCCACCATCCATACTGGCTGCCGATAAGCGGCACATTCGGTGCCGGAATTGTGAAGAGCGATGCGACGAACGTAAGAGGTATGAAGATGAATGAGACCAGTGTCAGGATTTTAATGATATTGTTTTGGTTCGTATTGAGAAGGGAATCATTGGTCTCTCGCAGGTCCGCAAGCAGTTCGCGGGCATTCACGATGTGTTCGTGGATGGCATTGAATTCATCGCGGATGTCACGGATATATGAGTCGAATCCTTTGCCGAACAGCTCATGATCCGCGGACAAAACCATCGCTTCCCACACATCGCGATGCGTGCGAGCCGTCTGTTTGATATCGATCAGTTCGCGCGAAAGATTCGAGAGAACTTCAACCATTTTTCGTTCATCACCATTGAAAATGCGTGTCTCAGCCGTTGTCAGAGCGTCCTTTATGTTTTCCAAGTCTTCGACCATCCCTGCGTATATGCGCTTGACCATATAATAGAAAAGGAATCCGGCATGCTCGATCTTCTCATCCTTATTCAGGATTGCGTTGGCTTCGAATACTTTGGCGAAGTATTCCATCTGTTCGATGGTGTCGGTCCGTGATGTGATCAGGAAATTTTTGCCAATGACAAAATCGATTTCGCGCTCAGCTATCTCGTATCCATGGGTAGTTTTGACACGCAAGGGAAGAGTGAGTACAACGACGATATAGTCTTTGTAAAAATCTACTTTTGCCACAGAAGATTTTTGTCGGAGTTCTTCGCCAACGAGAGCATGGAGTCCATACCGTTTTACCAATCCGGAAATTTCATCGTCGCTCGGAGATTGCAGGTCTATCCAGACAATGCCGCGGTAGGTATGAGTTGAGGTCATGGAATCATTATAGCGATTCCTGAAATTAGTAGCAATGCGTAGTGTGAAAATGATTTACTACTAGCTTACTTTTTATCTGTAATTTTAAATTCAACCGCCCTTACTGTATAAATTGTATTTGTGAATATTACTTTATACCTGCCTTTTTGCATTTTCTTGCCAATGGCATCTCGCTGATCCCAACTGTCAAAAAATACTGACGATGGATTTGGTTGGCTTGTGGGTTGAATAGAAACAGGTTGGAAAACGATCTGATCATTTTCATCAAGAATTAACCATGGACGTTCATCAGGCCCATAAAAGAGCGGAATACGGCCATTATCTCTGAGACAAAAGAACACAGTCTCACCTTTGCGATATGTGGCAGAAGAAACATAAATATTATTGCCATACGGGCCAAGTATTGGACAAAAAGAAGTGTCTTGCGCCATTGCATGATGTGTTTTAGCGCCTATAAATATGAGCGTAAGAACAAACAAAGCTGTTGCTATGTGTATGAATTTTTTCATACTAATCTAGACGCCCGATATGTGATGTGATTACGTCTACATTGGAAGGAAATGAGAGGATGCATTCCTTTGGAATTTTCCCCAATTTATGTAATAATATCTCACTATGAATACGCAAGATAAGAAACTTATCTATTTGCTCATCGGTTTGCCTGCTATTATTTTTGCCTTGTTCATAGGCATATATATCGGCGAACAGCATGCGCCCATCTCCGCCAATTCACAGGCTACAAATACAGACATTGTCAGCAAAGAACAATTCGCGCCTTTCTGGAAAGCCTGGACCATTCTTGATCAGAAATTCGTGACTGCAAGCAGTACGACCGCTGAGAACAAACTATACGGAGCCATTCAAGGGTTGGCATCGTCGTATGGAGATCCATATACGGTATTTTTCCCTCCAGCTGAAGCAAAAATGTTCTATGAGGATATTTCGGGAGGATTCGAAGGGGTCGGCATGGAAATCGGCATCAAAGACAAACAGCTTCAGGTTGTTTCGCCCATCAAAGGCAGTCCCGCCGAGCTTGCCGGAGTAAAAGCAGGAGAGTATATCATTTCAATAAACGGCACGAGCACCGCGGATATGAGCGTGGATCAGGCCGTAAAGCTTATACGCGGCAAAAAAGGTTCACCCGTAAAGATCATTTTCTTCACTCAGGGTTCATCGAAGCCTGTGGAAAGAACGCTTGTTCGCGATGTGATCAATATTCCTACACTGGACTCGAGTACTCGTCCCGGCGGCATATCAGTTATCCGTCTCTATAGTTTTACCGGACAGTCAGCGGATCTCTTCCGAAATGCATTGCGCGAATTTGTCACTTCCGGAAATCACAAATTGATTCTGGACCTTCGGGGCAATCCGGGAGGATATCTCGATGCTGCGTGGGACATGGCCTCATGGTTCCTTCCGGCAGGTAAAGTCGTGGTAACCGAGGATTTTGGCAAGAATGGCGCGCCCAATATCTACCGCAGCAAGGGGTACAATGTCTTCAATGGCAATTTGCGCATGTTCATCCTCGTAGACAATGGTTCAGCTTCAGCCGCGGAAATATTGGCGGGAGCATTGCAGGAACAGGGAATAGCCAAGCTTGTCGGCATAAAAACGTTCGGAAAAGGATCCGTTCAGGAACTCGTACCTCTTACATCCGATACGTATTTGAAGATCACCATTGCGCGTTGGCTGACGCCCAATGGGCACAACCTTTCGCATGACGGCTTGGAACCGGACTACAAGGTCCAGCCGACCGATAAAGATATCCAGGCAAAGAAGGACGTGATGATGGAGAAGGCGGTGCAATTATTAACAGAACAACCGTAAGGTCATATAACTTAAACTCATGAAAATCATTTTACTGAAAGACATAGCGAAGCTTGGAAGACGATTCGATACAAAGGAAGTTTCCAGCGGGCACGCATTGAACCTTCTTATTCCGCAAGGATTGGCAATCGCGGCTACACCGGATGCTGTCAAACGCATGGAAATCATGAAGGCAAAAATAGAGGGAGAAAAGAAGGTCCATCAGGATTTGCTCGTAAAGAATATAAAGGATCTTGCGGATGTAACTCTGAAAGTTGCCGGAAAAGCCAATGATAAGGGTCACCTCTTTGCCGGTTTGCATCGCGAAGAAATTGCCGCCGAATTACAAAAACAGACAAAGCTTCAGATCGATCCTTCATTCATTCAGCTCGAACATCCGATTAAGGAAGTAGGCGAACATGTTGTCGAAGTTATAGGAGGAGGGAAGTCGGCCAAGTTCAAGTTGGTTGTTTCGCGTGTATAAGACTTTGTTGCTTAATTAAAAAATAAAACCACTCAAATCTGAGCAGTTTTATTTTAATGAAATGCGATTCGGCTGTCTGTTACAAAACGTGCACAATCTTCTTCCTATCGATACTGTTGTTGAAACTTACTTTTCTTTTTGAGCCAAATGAGACCTTGCCTCCTTTCAAAGCAAATAGAGTGTAGTCTTTGCCTACACCAACATTCTTTCCGGGAAGAACGGTTGTGCCGCGCTGGCGGATGATGATCTGTCCGACAGTGATGGATTGGCCATGATTGACCTTAACACCCAAATATTTTGGGTTTGAATCTCTTCCGTTTTTGACTGTACCCCCTGCTTTCTTATGTGCCATGGTATATAAGACTATTAATTGATTAGTTGAGGTAATATAACACGCTTTGGTAGGGGAATGCAAGCTATTTATTGTAGGTCTATATCCTCAGGCCTATTTTTAGAGCCATTCTCAAGAAAAAAGCAAAAACCCCATAAAATGGCTCTAAATAAGGGTATTTAAGGTATAAAATATGGCCTTGTTGAGCCATATAATATCTACTATAGTCTTGACTTATTTACCCATAGATGCTATGCTTACCGAACAAGCGGAGTTTTGTGATCACCATGATTGCGAAGCTCTCTTTTTAATTATGACCGAACTTACAACTGGCGTGATATTCCTCTTGTCTTCCGTATATGGGTCTGGACAGATGGCAACTAGCATTCAAGCGGTCAATGCCCAAGTCCCGGCACCGGTAGTGGTACAAGAGATCGCAGATGGGAGTTCATTTACAGATTCATTTAACCCAAAGATCGTTGAGGCGTACCTCCGCAAGGAATTCGCCAATGAGCCTATCTTGGTGGATATCGCACGTTGCGAGTCAAACTTCAAACAATTCAGTCCCGACGGCAAATTGATCCGCGGGATGGTGGACAGAGACGATGTCGGTGTCATGCAAATCAATGAACGATATCAGGGCGATACCGCGAAGAAGCTCAATTTCGACCTCCATACACTCGAAGGAAACGCGGCATATGCCAAGCATCTGTACAAGGAGCAAGGTTCAAAGCCATGGAGCGCTTCATCAAGTTGTTGG
>DHWH01000025.1:0-169 GCA_002413065.1 Patescibacteria group bacterium UBA5187 | reverse complement strand
CAAGTTGTTGGATGGGAGATTTGGCGAGAGCTAAATAAATTTAAAAGAAATGCAAAAGGTTCTATTCCATAAAGGGGTAGGACCTTTTGTGTTACATGTGATTATTTTTATTAGTATATAGGCTAAGCAGGGGGCTTAAAACATATCACGTCGCACAATATATCTTTTG
>DHWH01000015.1:150609-150812 GCA_002413065.1 Patescibacteria group bacterium UBA5187 | reverse complement strand
TGATCCCGGTGTTGCCTTCATATTCTTCGAGTTTGTCCGCGACTTCGTTTTCATCGGCAGCATCAACAGTTATATCAGTCGTAGTTGCATCCCATCCGTTTGGATTGCTGGGATCTTTCTGTCCGACGCGGCCCAACTCAGTCTCCAATTGGGTTTTCTCAACAAGAAGTTGTTTTTTGAAATGCTCGATGTCTTTTTTATTC
>DHWH01000015.1:100325-150535 GCA_002413065.1 Patescibacteria group bacterium UBA5187 | reverse complement strand
ATGCTCGATGTCTTTTTTATTCATAGGGCAATTCTATCTCACAAAAGCCTGCTTTTCAAGTCTCGTGACTATTTCCGAAAGAGTGGCTTCGTTGCCTGCTATAACCAATTTCGTATTATCGATAAATGAATAGAGAAAAAGCGTCTCCCCCTCGGCTTGTATGAATTCCCGCACGTCTTTATTTTTCAGGATTCTGTCCTGGAATTGTCCACGCAATGTGACATATGCGGCAGTACTTGTTCCTGCAACAAGCGGTGATGAAGTATTGGCGATCCCGCGTACGCTCTCTGTGCTATATACATATGCCCGCAGATCATCAGCCATGACATGTTCCCATTGAAGCATGCCAGCGAAGGTGTTTTGGAAGAAATTGTTTGTGACTATGACAAACAGGCTTTTTTCCTGATTTTCATTTGCGTACACGCCTAGCATCCATGGATTTGTGAGCGATCGAACGAGTATATCCGGTGCGGGTATATCCATTTTTGCTATCATGTCCGGACCGGAAATACGAAATGCCGATCCGTTCGATGTTTGGGTAAGGACTATTTCTTTTATGCTGTTTGCTCGCTGTTCCTTGGCAATTTCGGCTAAGATTTTGGATGAAATGGCGCGGTTGGATAGATTATCGATGGGCAGGACTACCTGCGTATCCGCACCAATGATACCCGAGATCTTTTGAGGTTGCTGTGATTGTGGCGAAGTTGTTGATGGAAAAAGCGGGCTGATGCTGTATAAATGATATGCCGCGTATGCTCCGCCGATTATTAAAATAAGACTGGAAAAAGTTACCAGAATATTGCGCAAGGTGTGAGAAGGTGCCTCGGTTTCCGCATTTCCGATACGTTCTGTCCCCTCGTTTTTTTTATTTTCCGCGATAGTCATCGAAGCCAGCGAAGTTCCCTTGTGAGACATTACTTTCGCCACGTCACCTTCATATGTGCGGATCGGATTCAGTTCGCTATTCGTTTTTTGCGCTGCGGATGTGGGAGCAGGTTCTTCCATATCAAGGAGATTTATTTTTTTCAAAGGTTGCGTAAATGGTGTCGCCGCGGCCACGAAAGATGGTTTTGAGGTTGCAGGAGGAGGTACGAGGGGTGCCGTATGAAGAGGCACTACCGGCGCATCTTTGTTCATGAGGTTTATGGATGGAGATGAATATGCCGGCGGTATTTCTTTGATTGCTCCAGGCATTTCCGGTGCGGTCGGAGAAGGAGTTTCTTTTTTAAAAGGAGAAATAGTGAGATCTGAGTTTATATCAAACACCTGTTCAGCTGGAATATCCAGATCTAAATCAGGAGATTGCCCATTTTGTCCTTGCCCGTTTGTATTTTGAGATGTAGCAATAGTATCCTCGTTCATTGAGGCTATTATAGCGCAAGAACGGAGGATTAGTAATTGTTACTTTATTTTTTTCCTCCAGACCTGAGCAAGTATTTGTTCGGATTGATGTCGAGGTCCATGAAGTGGTCCGTAGCTTCGATGAGTTTTGCGGATGTAGATTTGCCGAATGATGCGACTTCAACCTGGCAGCCCATATTCATCTGTAAGTATTCGACGAGCGGTACGAAATCACCGTCACCAGTGAGAAGAATGACCGCATCGAGTTTTGGTGCCAAACTGATTGCATCAACCGCTATGCCTACGTCCCAGTCTGCTTTTTTTGCTCCGGAACTGAAGATTTGCAGGTCTTTGACCTTGGTTTCGATGCCCATTTTTGTAAGTGCGTCGAAAAATGCATTTTCTTCGCCGGATTCCGTTGAGATTACATAAGCGCGTGCACGAACAGTTTTGCGTCCGTCGACCGCGTCTTTAACTATTTGTCCGAAATTAACTTTCGAGTGATATAAATTCTTGCCGCTATGATAGAGGTTCTGCGCGTCGATAAAAACGCCGACACGCTGTTCCTTATGTTTGATTATTGCCATAAAAATGAAAAGTTACGATAATTATTAAAAATTTCTAAAATTCTTTAAAATGTAGTGTGTATAAAAACTCCGACTACATTTTAACCTGAAAATAGTTTTCAGGCACATGTTAACCTGCCAATAGACCGCCCTACTTCTTGAGTTCCAATTTCTTTATGATAGCAGAGTATCTTCGAGGATGATTCTTTTTGAGGTAGTTCAAATGGGTCTGTCTGTCAGCAACCATGCCGAGGAGCCCGCGTCGTGAGTGGTTGTCTTTGCGGTGTTTGCGGAGATGGCCGGTGAGTCCCTCAATACGCTTGGTCAACAAGGCAACCTGGACTTCGGAAGATCCCGTATCCTTGGCATTTACTGATGTTTCCTTGATGATTTTAGTCTTTTGGCGTGTTGTTAACATGGGAGCTATAGTAGCATGAATGTGGTTAAATTGCAATAACCCGTAACTTTATGTTTTTAGTGGCGTGTTCCTGTGGATTAAAAATGCCGCTCTCCTTTTGTTGGTGAGCGGCATTTTCCTTTGAGTCTTTGTATAGTTAGCGCGACTTGCGAGAACCATTAACAATTACTCTAAAGGATGGCCGTCGGCGCCGTTTACGGACAAAATTTGGCGCTGACGCGGCCGGGGGTAATGATTTTATTTTCTTCCAATTTGTGCTGATTCGGAGGCGAGTTCATGGTGCCTTTCTTTTTGTCTTTTGCCCACATACCTATCTTTTTAGGGACTCAGTACATGATTGAACAGAAGACTATGCCAAAATCTTAGCACACGATAGATATTTGTCAAGTATTTTGATCCATTGTGCAATGTTACAATACTTCCATGTCGCACAATATTAAAGACCTCAAACAGCAATTTCTCGAATATGTTGAGATCGAAAAAGGCCGAAGTCTGAAGACTATAGAGAATTATGACCGCTATTTGAGCCGTTTTATTCAGTATTCCAAGATACAAGACCCAAAAGATATCACCGATTCGAATGTCCGCGAATATCGATTGTGGCTCAATCGCCAGGTCGGAGCGCTCACAAAAGGCGTAACTGCAGGTACATTGAAGAGAAAGACTCAGAATTATTACCTTATCGCCCTGCGGGCTTTTTTGAAGTATCTGGCTCGAATGAATATAAAGAGTCTGCCTCCGGACCGCATTGAGCTGGCAAAAACACCAGAACGTTCACTCGATCTTATTTCAACTGAAGAATTGACTCGGTTGCTTGATGCTCCAGATACCGCTACGTTGCGCGGTTTGCGCGACCGGACTCTGATGGAGTTGTTCTTTTCTACCGGTCTTCGTGTATCCGAATTATGTTCTCTTCCCCGCGAGATTAATCTCAAACTCGATGATTTTTCAATTCGAGGCAAGGGTGACAAAGTTCGAGTCGTCTTTCTTTCCGAAGAAGCAAAAAAGTGGCTCAAAATATATCTGGATAAACGTGATGACATGGATGATGCCTTGTTTGTGCAAATATTGGGAAAAGGAGGAGATGGAAGTAAAAATTCAGGCAAGGCATCTGCCAAGCTATCTTCAAAGCGTGATTCATTGCGTCTGACCAGTCGTTCAGTCGAAAGAATTGTGAAACAGTATGCGATCAAAGCCGGTATTTCAAAAAAAGTGACGCCGCACGTCATTCGCCACTCCTTCGCAACTGATTTATTGAGAAACGGCGCTGATTTGCGTTCTGTTCAAATGCTTTTGGGTCATGCGAATATCGGTACGACGCAAATTTATACTCACGTAACGGATAGCGAATTGAGGAGAGTTCATAAGCAGTTTCATAGTAAGAAAAATAAGGAGTAATGATAGTGGTGCGGAGTAGTTTTTTAAGCTTGTTTGAACAAAAAATATTTTTTGAAAAGAGATACGATCTTTTTTGCTTTCCGGGCACTGCGGGATATTTTCATTTTATGTGTAAAGGTATCTTTTGCTATTAAAGCTTCGAGAAGTTTTACCACGTCTGTGCCGGTATGATCGTGTGTTGAATATATTGTTTCGATCTCTTGCGCTGCCTGTTTGTCGATCTGCACTTCTGTCACAAAATCACCGAAGCAGTTCACGTAGTAGGTATTCGGATACACGTGATCTCCGAGAAAATGGCATTTTGCGTGTACCCCATCAAAGAATTTTCTCACTATCTTATCGAGAGGCGTTGCTCCGCCTATTAAATGAAGCCATGGTATCTCGCGTCTTCGTGCTTCCTTGATAATACTGTATTCGCTTTTTTCTCTGGCAATAAAAAACCATTCATGAGGATTATAAAAAAGTACCGGTTCTTCTTTATTTTGATTCTTGAGGAATACCATGACCGCGTGCGCCCAGTACATGTCGAGAGAAACCAGACTATTGAATTTATAAGTTATGTATTCGCCCTCTTTTAGGTTGGTCAGACTATTTTCTTTTGTGTTCACGCTATGATCCGCCTCAATGAAGAATTGTTGCATATGGGAAATCCAAGTCTGATGTAATGCAATTTGTTTTTTGTTTACCGCGAGTATTTCCTTACTTTTTAGTTTTCTTAAGGCAAGATAAATGCTTTGTTTTGGCGTTTGTATCCTGGAGGATTGAATTTTTTTGACGATATCAAGCGCAGACAAAGGTCCATTTTTCAGAATGGATATGATGCGTGAGCTAATAGACGAGTCGAGAATTTCAATCATAGTTATAGTATACAGAAAACAAATATAAAGTAAATTATTAGTTTACTAAGCTAGATTAAAAGCCGTATTTATTGATATATTGACACATGTGTATTATCATTGTAACGAAATATTTAGATAGATTGTCGGTTAATACTTAATACAAACATATATGAATAAAAAAATAATAGGGGGACTTGTTATAGTGGTTGCAGTAACAGGCGCCTCCTCTCTATTCAATGCAGATAAAAAACCAATGACAACGCAGGAATCTATCAAGATCGGCGGTGCTTTCGGGCTTACGGGTGACGCAGCTTCGTGGGGAGAAGCCGCTAAAAATGGGGCCGAGCTTGCAGTCAGGGATATAAATGCACAAGGCGGAATACACGGTCATCCGCTCGAATTGATTGTGGAAGATATGCGAAGCTCGAGCGCAGGTTCCATCTCTGCAGTTACAAAATTGATCAGTTTCAACAAAGTAAAGGCAATTGTCGGTCCGACATGGCTTGATTCGTATCAAGGAGCTGCCGAGTTGGTCAAAGATAAAAATATTATCCTCATCAGTCCTGATGCCGGCATTGAAGCGGTTAACGGCAATATCATTCATCCGAATGTATTTTCAACGTGGTATCGAACTGACGTTAAGGCAAAGATTATAAGTGAGTATATGGCCAATCATGGTGTAAAGAAGTTGGCACAGATATATCAGAATGATCCATACTATACTGATTTTGCCGCACGGGTTAAAAAATACTCCGAAGCCAGGGGAATAACTATTGTTTCAACGGAACTTGTTGATTCGGGCGTGGCCGACTTGCGAACGCAGACTCTCAAATTGAAATCATCAGGTGCCGATGCTGTTATATTCGCGCTGTATGACGAGAAAGCGGTCATAAATTTCTTAAAAACAAAACACAATATATTGCCGCATTTACCGATGTACGGAGATGAATTCATCAATGATCATTATGCTCAGCCGGATTACAAAGATTTGTACGATGGAGTCGTGTACTTCAGTGCGTCAGCTCCAGATAAGGGTTTCAGGAAATCCTATGTTGAAACGTACAAAACTGATCCTGTATTTGGCGCTGCTACATCGTATGATGCGGTCATTGCTATAGCTGCCATGCTGAGAGACAAAGGTATCGATACAAACTATAACTCATATTTGCGCTCACAACCCTTCCACGGTGCGGCCTACGGAACTTTCACATTCGATGCTATCGGCGGTGTTCAGGCGGATAACAATCAATTCGATCTATTTAAGATCACAAATAATAATGCAGAAAAAATAATACAATAGTTCGCCACATTTGCACTTTATCCTCCGCGCTGTAAACTTACCCCATGAGATTCATTTCATGGAATGTGAATGGCTTTCGGGCCAACGTAAAAAAAGGCGGCTTTGATTGGTTTTTGAACGAATCACCCGATATATACTGTATTCAGGAAGTTAAGGCAGAAGCAGGCCAGCTCGAAGACGGCGTCTGCAATCCACCTGGATATTTCTCCTATTTCGATCACTCAAAAGGCAGGAAAGGTTACAGCGGCGTTGCCGTGTACACAAAAATTAAGCCCGAAAAGGTTGAATATGGCATGAATCAGCCCGAATTTGATCAGGAAGGCAGATTTCTGGCCTTATTTTTCAATGAAGGTAGTCTCGGAAAAGGGTTTCCAAAAATTGCTCTTCTCAACATCTATTTCCCTAACGGCGGGGGCGGTCCTGAACGTTTGAAATTCAAATTAAAATATTATGATATTTTTCTAGACTACATTGATGACCTGAAGAAAAAAGGTTACGAAATTATTTTTTGTGGAGATATAAATACCGCTCATACCGCCATCGATCTCGCTCGCCCCAAAGAAAATGAAGGAAATACCGGATTTTTGCCCGTAGAACGTGCGTGGCTGGATAAAGTCGTCGCACATGGATATGTAGATACGTTCAGGCACTTTTACCCAACCGATGTAGGAAAATATACGTATTGGGATATGAAAACATTCGCCCGGGAGCGAAATGTCGGCTGGCGCATCGATTACTTCTTTGTTTCATCAGGTTTGCTAAAAAAAGTAGAAAAAACTCGCATTTTGGACAATGTGATGTGGTCAGATCACTGCCCTATTGAGTTGGTGCTCAAATAAAAACTTGAGGGCAAGGCTCAGTTATATTGATATCTCAACAAAACTGAGCCAAACAAAAACCGCACATACTATGGTTCAAGAGGAACCGAGCACGCGCGGTTGTTGAAATCGCGAAAAATGAAAGAACTTAGGTCCACAGACCAGATGGATTCAAAGGAGAACCCACTTTCATCCAGACCATTCCTTGTACCGGAGTACTATGGTTAGGTGACGATGTGCACTTCCGATTAAATGTTCGCTCTCCTGAAAGGAGAACATTGATGTGATTTGTAGAAAGCTACACCGCCATTGGCCTAAGCAACGGAAGGATGACAAAAATTTTTCGCAGACTTCAGTAACTAGCGAAACGAGAAGCCTACCCTGCTTTTTTGAAAGAACGTTGCTTGCCTCGATCGTAGAACATTATTCTGCGATCACCTCGGATGACAAACTGGTCTGGGATAATTGTATGTCCTATGTCCGTTAGTGTAAAGGACAAAGTTGGGGATAACTAAAGGACATGGTGCTTTTGACGGATTTCATCAAGCTCTTTTTCCTCACTTTGTTCTTTCTTCTCCTTACCTTTTTCAGCAAGTTTTTTTAATTCCTGTTCAGGCATGGCCAATAGCTCCGAAGTTTTCTTCGTTAAGTATTCTTCAGTATTTAGTTTAGGGTCTTCAAGGACTTCTTCCAATAAAGCATTGAGAACCATGCCAATTTTTGGTCCAGCTGCCATCTTTCCTATCTCCATTATCTTCCTACCATCAACTTTGAGCATAGTTACTGAAATTGGATCACGCAGAGCTTCCTCGATCATCGATTTGTATTTTCGAAGTCGGTACGGGTTTTCCTTGGGCCTGCCAGTTCCTATACGGTCACAAATCCTCAGATTCATGAGATCCCATATGTTTTCCTTGCCAACATTAACTATCATACGTCTAACAGCTGAAAGTGTAATTGTGGCAGTATCTGTGAAAAACATATGCCAACGGACCAATTTGGTCACTTTTTCGATAGTTACACGTGAAAACTTCATTCTTTCGAGTATTTTACGTGTTTCACGTGAACCAACTACTTCATGGCCATAAAACGTCGGTTGCTGTGTTTCATGTGAAAAGCCCTTAGTTTCTGGCTTTGCTATGTCATGAAATAGGGCTGCTAGCCTTATTTCTAGCTCCCATTTCTTATCAGCCGCATGTTGTAAGCTTCTTAAAAGGTGTTCCCACACGTCATAAGCATGTGCTTGTGGTTGCTTTACTCCCAATCCCCTCTCGAGTTCAGGAACAATATGAGCAAGTAGGCCGGCTTCATGAAGCAGCTCGATTCCTTTCATAGGATGATCAGACATAATGATCTTTGTGAACTCGTCACGTATCCTCTCAATCGAAACTTCTTTTATGAGCTTACTTTGGCTTTGGATGGCCTTGAATGTGTCTTGGTTACACGTGAAACACAGTTCTACGCCTAATCTTATGGCTCGCATCATACGGAGGGCATCTTCATTGAAACGGTCATCAGGATTCCCCACCGTTCTAATGGTTTTGGCTCTTATGTCAGTAAATCCGCCATAAAGGTCAATTATGTCCTTTATAGCACCTTTGGAAAGACTTATAGCAACGGCGTTTACAGTAAAATCACGTCTTTTAAGATCGTCCTCGATTTTAGAGCTGAATTTAACGTTATCCGGGTGTCGTCGGTCAGAATAGCTTGATTCTAAGCGATATGGCGTTACTTCAACGTTTCTGACCCTTTCGTCAGTCGCTAACTCATTTATAACCGCTACTGTGCCGTATATATTCTCGTAGACTGTTTTTGGGAACAAAGGTTGGATCTGTTCAGGAGTGGCATTGGTTGTAATGTCCCAATCTTTGGGTATGCGGCCAAGAAAAATATCGCGCACGCATCCGCCTACCAAGCAGGCTTGATACCCTGCTTTTTCCAGAGCCTCAACAATATTGACAACTTCTGGAGGTATTGGATTATTTTCCGGCATCTTCATAAAAATATTGTACAATAATTTGGGATTTTTTCCAAACTAATGTACGATGTACGACACGCGGTATCATCCGTTATGACACGCGCCCATGGTGAAATGGATATCACAACAGTCTTCGGAACTGTCGTTGGGGGTTCGAATCCCTCTGGGCGCACAATGAATTAAATCGCGATTAATCTGGGTAGACGCCTGGATTTTCAAGACTTGTATCCGGTCTCAGTACGGAAGTATTTTTAGGACTATTTTTGTTGGCTAAAATCCGATATACTGTTATAGTATTATATAAGTATATGAGAAAAGATAAGGAACAAGCCACAATAATGAGAAGGGCAGGAATGACCTATTCTGAGATCAAAGATCGAATGGGTGTGCCTTTGAGTACGCTTTCCGACTGG
The DNA here is from genome assembly GCA_002413065.1 of Patescibacteria group bacterium UBA5187. Taxonomy (GTDB): domain Bacteria; phylum Patescibacteriota; class Minisyncoccia; order Phycocordibacterales; family PALSA-1337; genus C7867-002. The sequence goes on along the minus strand of DHWH01000015.1, from coordinate 141,464 downwards.
TTTCGGGATCAAAAGTGGTCAAATGATATCGCCATGAACTGTGTGTTGAAGGCAAGAAATGGCGCCGCCATGAGGCTTATGGTTTTGAATACAGTACGGGGAAGTCGCCTCAAGAAGATATATGAAGATGCAAAGCAGGATGCTTTGGTTGATTTCCATGAATTGAAGTTTCATCCGCTTTTTATGACGGGAGTGATGGTATATTGGGCGCATGGAGATAAAACATCCAAAAACCGTATTTCCGTGTCCAGCAGTGATTTTAATGTAATCAAGATATGGGATCATTTCCTGGAAAACATCTGCGGATCAAAAAAACAGAAAATGTACCTCCTTTTGCGTGAAGATCGTGATGAAAATGCCTGCAAATCGGTTTGGAGTGAAAAATGTGGCTTTAAATATGAATTATTCGGTAAAAGCAGCCGGATTAAAGGGAATAGTTCAGATAGTAATCTCAAAAATAACCTCAAACGGCGCTCTGTTAAGCCTGATTACGGTGTTTGCAATATTGTTCTAAGTAGTGCATACTTGAAAAACAAAATTTTGAAATGGATTGAGCTTTTGGGTGAAGAAGTTGCTTCGGAGAAATACGTTACAGGGGAGGTTTGATATACTTTTTAATATTCTGCGGGCATAATTTAATGGTAGAATGTATCGTTGCCAACGATAAAATGGGAGTTCGATTCTCCCTGCCCGCACATAGAAGTAAAAGACAATTATGGGGATAAGTCTGTGGATTAGGTGCATAAAAGACACCAAATATGGCTAATTATCGTAGATTTTAAGGTCAATGTCCTTGTTTTATAAGCTATGTACTAAAGCTGATATTTAAAAATGAACACAGAGATTCTCTTACATACTAAAGCAAAAGGGGATATAGGCGAGGAGATATCATGCTCCTATCTCAAAAATAAAGGTTTTAAAATTATCGATCGAAATTATCGAAAAGCGTGGGGAGAATTGGATATTGTGGCTGTAAAAGACAAAGTACTTCACTTTTTTGAGGTAAAAAGCGTAACAACAGCTACTACTTCACATAGGCCGGAAGATAATGTGCATGGTTTGAAGTCAAAACGCCTCCGTAGAATTATACAAACCTATTTAGCTCAAAAAAAGAGAGGATTGAGCGGAGAGTCGGAGGCAGAGTTTCAATTTCACGTTCTTTGCGTGTACATGGACCTTTCAACCAGAAAAGCACGAATAAAGTGGATTAAAAACCTTATTCTGTGATAGTATAAATCTCAATACGACGGAGCGTGGTGTAACGGCTAACATCCCTGTTTTGGGAACAGGTGACTCCGGGTTCGAATCCCGGCGCTCCGACAAGGTAAGGATTATTATGATAATCAAAAAAGTATTTACATTCTTCGATAAGTTTGAAGATTATATCCGCGGCCACTTGAGTCGATATCCGATTCTCTATACACTCGTGGGAGGTGTCGCCATCGTACTATTCTGGCGCGGTGTGTGGCATACGGCAGACATTTTACAAGCCCAAGGGGGTTTGTTGGGCTGGCTCTTTTACGAGCCGACAAGTCTTGCGATCGTCGCGTTGGTGCTTTTGGCGACCGGATTGTTCGTATCATATTTTATCGGCGATACGATCCTCATCAGCGGAATGAAGGGGGAGAAGAAAACGACCGACAGGACGGAGAAAGAGGTGAAAGAGGAAGAAGAAAAAATTGTCGAACTTCGCACGACTGTTACGCAGATGAAAAAAGAAGTTGATAAGATCAATGATTTCGTGGAGCATCTGAGCAAAGAGCACCAGGAGGAGTATCACGAAGGAAATGGAAAGAAGTAGATGCAGGTTCTCAAAGAGATTTTAATCTGCTAGTATGAAAAATAAGCGGGATTAGTTAAATGGTATAATAACAGTTTTCCAAACTGTGGTTGGGAGTTCGATTCTCCCATCCCGCACAATTTATTAGTAAAATTTATCCCCATGCCTTCAGAAGACCGCAAAATACTAGGTGACTTTCCAAAATTCATTGCATCTGCCATTGCAGATCAGATCAAGCAGGCCGATACAAAAGCTGTCGGTGTTCTGGGCATTCTCGGCATAGTCACCGGTGCTTTGCTGAGCAGGTTGAATAGTCTCAAAGCAGTCGTGGGCGTCTCGCATCCTTCTTGGCATTCATTCTCGGCGTATCGGTCGTAATGATTCTCCTCAGCATGAAAGCTATCTTGCGCGTGGTGTATCCTCGTATTTCAAAAAAAGGAGGTGGTGACAGCATGACATATTTTCAAAATATTGCCGGATCGTCTCGTGAAGAATATATTGCCCGCGGTTCCAAACTGACCGCCGACGAAGTTATAGCAAATTCGTATATGAACGCGCATGATCTGGCCGCTGTCGCTTCTAAAAAATATAAAGCGCTTCGTGAAGCGATGATTCTCACTATTATTACGATCATCTGGACTATAGGAGTTTTGCTGGTGTCATAATTTACATTAATGGCCAACCCTCAAAAACAATTCCTCATATTCTTGGGCAAGAAGATCCGTCAGGAAAGGGAAAAAATGGGTGTTTCACAGGAACAATTCGGAAAACTCGCAAAAGTTCACCGGACATATGTTGGCATGATCGAACGTGGGGAGAAAAATATCACGCTCTACAACCTAAAAAGATTTGCTGATGCTCTCGGTTTGCCGGTTAGAGATCTTATTGATTTTTAGTCGCTAGTTTCGGGTTATTTTTAAGTACCATAGTGATAATCTTTTGTGCACCGACTTCTTTTACTATTTTCCACGAAGTGCGGTAGTCTTTGCTTCTGGCGTATGAAAGAACTGAACGTACCCGTTGCGGATATATAGAGCGCGTCACTTCAAAATGAATCGCGTGAACGAGAATATGAATCCGCGTAGTGAAATTGTATTCTTTGAATGAGTCATGGAATTTTTCTATGTCCTTTCCGATAATGTTCAGATTTTGTGTTAAAAGCACATGTACGAGTTCATGAATGAGATTGTCGCACATCACTTCTGTGATGCTTGAAATCTTGAGGGATAAAGGATTGGATAGGGAAGCGCGGGAATTGATATAACAAATGAGATCTTTCTTTTGAAAATGCAGGCCAGTTGCTCTGAAAAGAGCTTTCTCAATGGTGCGCCTTTCTTTTTTCCATGCAGCAGAAATGGCTGAAGAAGCTTTTGAGCCTATAGAAAAAGGAACCGCTTTTGCAGATATAACAGCTTCATATTGGGGTGAAAAGATAAAAGTTATTTTCATAAAAATAAAGTGAAAAGTAATTTGTAATAAAAAGCTCCGAAGTCTGACCGCGGAGCTGTAGCTTGTCTATTCGAGTTCAGTACACCCGTGCTACCTTACACAAGAACGAGGGGTCGCCCGAAGTCCGCGCGTTGAGGATGGCAACTTGGCGGTGTGCAACCAGCAGCTTTGCCGGCAATGCGCTCAGATGGAAGTGTCCGTCCGCCACGACCTCCTTGGCCACAACCAGTTCCTGATCCTGAATGACCGCAACCGGACGCTGTCATTGTTTGCGGTTTGATGATTTTCGCATCGTCTGCCCGGCACGCGGACATATTGCAGTCTTGGCCACGTTCACCCATACCAGTGCAATCTTCGCCGAAGATTTCGCGGTACATGCGGTTGGTCTCGATGAATGCATCATCCCGTTCAACACTGTCACCATTCAGTCCGAAGTACGGATAGTGATGGAGAAATTCTCCAAACACCGCTTCACAATCGTGCGCATATGCTCGCGTATCGAGAATGTGCTGATGCCAGAATGCATCAATAGTGAAGTTTGGTACAACCGGAAACTCCGGGTGTCGAAGGCAGACTTCCAAAAAGCGTCGATACCAGATCTCAGCTTCCTTGGCTGTCTTATCATCCTATCCCTTGCCTTCAGGGGACGGTTCCTGCAATTTGCGCCTGATCTGTGAGAGATCAAGTGCCCCAAGGGCCAAGAGGCCCACAGTCAGAACATGCTTTCGCATAATATGTATTCCTTCTTGTTCGAGTAGACCTTTCAAAGAGCTGCTTATGAGTGCGCTTGTCTACTATTTGTTAAATAGGCTGCATCAACATGCATACTATAGTTAGCGCTAACTATGAATAGCATATACAAGTGCAGAAAAGAAGTCAAGGATGTGCACCGTTCTGATTTTGCGCTATATTGACCATTATGAATACCTATAAATTATATTCAAATTCAAAAACCGGAATGCATTGTGTACAGGCATGCTTGAAAATGCTATTCCATTTTTATGGAAGGCCCGTTTTGTCATTCAAAGAACTCGACATCATAACCGGTCATGATCCGCATTCATTTACGTGGATGGGGAAGGCCTTTTTGTGGTTAGTTAAGAACGGATTCGAAGTCATATCTGTTGAAAATTTTGATTATCGTATTTTTGCCAAGCAAGGTATCAAGTATCTGAAGCAGGTTTGGTCAGAGGAAACTTTCAAGGTACAGGATCAGTACAGCAATCTCGTTGCCGAACAAGTAATGGCTCGGAAATTAATAAATTCCGAAGTTCAATTCATAAATGCACGCTGGCCACTGGCTAAAATCCATTCCTTTCGAATAAAAGGCGATTACTTTACACTTTTGTCGGTAAACCAGTTTGCTCTCTACAGAAAAGATGGTTATGGCGCACATATGGTGGTTCTTGGTGAAAAGAAAGGCGATAGGTTCAAAGTGTATGATCCTGATCGTTCTCGGCCGCAGTGGATTCCATCAAAGAGACTTGCGTATTCTATGAGTCCCAAGCGCAAGGAGGATTTCAATGTGATTTTTATGCGCAGACTTCCGTAGTTTGAATTATTTGTACAATGTTATCTCAAAGAATGTTGCACGCCTTATTCGGTACTCGGTACATAGATACAAGACATCTTATATTTTTGTTCTTGCAGCCCCAGCCTAAGAAGTGTTACTTTGATAATAGATTTGGGCGCAGTTGTGTTCGGAAAACGCCATCTGATGCCCTCGAGCCCACGTCTGTGCAACCGGATGTGGGCTTATTTTGCTCATAACACGGGGTACCTTCTCAACAAAAAACCGCCCTCGTGGCGGCCTCTTGCTCGATAGTAGTAACCCTAATGATTTATTTAACTGCGTCCTTCAATGCCTTTGCTGCACGAAACTTAGGAACCTTCATAGCAGGGACCTTGATGGCTTCACCTGTGCGAGGGTTGCGAGCTTCACGAGCTGCACGCTGTTTGACTGAGAAGATACCGAGACCTGCGATTGAAACCTCTTCACCCTTTTTAAGAGTGTCGATGATGCTGTTAATCGCTGTCTCGACTGCTTGCTCGGCCTGGACCTTGGTACCGCCGAGAACTACATGAACTGCTTCTACAATGCCTGCTTTGTTCATTTTGTGTATTTCTTAATTCTTATAATTTTGGCCTCGGCCCGCCGCCGAGGGCGGATCGAGTCTTGAACCATGGGATAATTATATAGTAAGCCGTATTTTGAGCAATAGGGCAGAAAAGTTGACACAATCTACTGAAAATGTTTCAGTAGTACTCAGATTTCTAGCACTCGTATGCCTTTTTTATTGTATTTGTGGGGCATACTAGAAAAGACGAGTAATTTATATTTGTATTGCAGAATCCTAGCTTGGTTAACCTGTCCACTAAATAAGTATCTTATGTTAACCATTGCAATATATAAAAACTTATGTTAACCTATTTACATGAAAAATCATTTGAATAAGCCATATTTTACGACGACAGAAGCTGCCAAAATACTTGGTATTAGCAGAATCGCTATTTTCAAACGCATCAAAAAAGGCCAATTGGCAGCAGAAAGGTATGGGCGCAATTATCTTATTAAGAAAGAAACTATTGAGGCACTGGGAGGTGCCCTTACGGATCAAAGAAAAAAGGAAATCACTGAAAACATTGAGTGTATTTTCAAAGAATACGGAGAGGCTTTACGATTGCTTGGTAAAGAATAAATATGAAGATTGAATCTCTTACAGTTGAAGAAGTGCAGTATATTGCACATGAGGTTGCCCAAAAGTTTATGGAATGGGATGAACCTATTCCTGATTTTTCTACACGTTTTCCACATGTTCTTGAGGCCTGTTTAGGGGCGCCGTACCAGACATTTGAAGGCCAACTATATAAGGGTCTTATCAAGAAAGCTGCCATCCTCTTCTATTTGATGATCAAAAATCATCCTTTTCAGAATGGGAATAAAAGGATCGCCGTTGCTACGTTACTTGTATATTTAATTAAAAACGATAGTTGGTTGGATTTATCTAATAAAGAAGTATATTCGTTTGCTGTTTTGGTTGCGGAGAGTAATGCTAAATCGAAAACCCCCACCATAAAATTTATAGAGGAGTTTCTCAAAATCCATATAGTTATTCTTAAGTAATTACCTCGCAAATTCCATATTTCTCGTCTCTCTGATAACCATAACTCTGATTTCACCCGGGTATTTGAGATCCTTTTCAATTTTGAGTGCGATGTCGCGAGCTAGATTCTTGGCTTCGAGGTCACCTATTTCTTCAGGTTTCACGAAGATGCGGATTTCACGGCCGGCTTGCAGGGCATAGGACTTTTCGATACCAGGGAATGAATTGGCCAGAGCCTCGAGATCGCCGAGACGCTTGAGATAGTTCTCGATATTGTCGCGACGTGCGCCGGGACGTGCGCCAGAGATAGCATCAGCAGTCTGTACGATACGTGACTCGACTGTTTCGTACGGATATTCCTCATGGTGAGCCTGCATAGCCTTGATGATTTCTTCGGGAGCACCGAATTTCTGAAGGATGCGGCGGCCGATCTCGACGTGAGTCCCGACGACTTCATGGTCGAGCGCTTTACCAAGATCATGGAGGAGGGCGCCCGCTTTGGCGACTTGGACATTGGCACCGATCTCTTCGGCGATCATGCCGGCGATATGTGACATTTCGATAGAGTGCTGGAGAACATTCTGACCATAACTGGTGCGGAAATGAAGTCTGCCCAATATAAGGAGAATGCGTGGATCGAGGCCGATGATGCCGCATTCATATGCTGCAGCCTCGCCTTTTTCTTTGATAGTTTTGTTGATGTCTTGTTTTGCTTTCTCAACTACGGCTTCGATCTTGGCTGGCTGAATACGACCGTCTTTGATCAATTCAAGAAGGGCAATGCGAGCGACATGACGTCGTACGGGATCAAATGATGAAATGGTGATCGCTCCAGGGGTGTCATCAACCATGACTTCAACGCCGGTGATACGCTCGAAAGCTTTGATGTTGCGGCCTTCTTTGCCAATGATTTTTCCTTTAACGTCATCACTCGGGATCTCTACGATGGTAGACATCACATCTTGGGCAACAGATGAAGCCAAACGCTGGATGGACATAGCGAGAATATCTTTTGCTTTTTGTTCGAGCATTTCCTCCCCGTGAATTTCGAGCTTGTTGACGCGTACAAGCAGATCTTCCTGGGATTGTTTCTCGACCAATTTGATCAACTGCTCTTTTGCGTCATCAGCAGAAAGTTTGGCGATCTTTTCGAGCGCGGCTTTGCGATCTTCCTCGAGTTTGTCAGCTTTCTCGCGAATAGCCTTGATCTCGGCCACGCGTTGTTTGATCATTTCGACTTCTTTGTCGAGATCTGACTGGCGTTTGTCGATAATATCCTCTCGTTTTACGAGACGATCTTCGGTTTGGCGAATTTTATCTTCTTTTTCTTTTATTTCTGTCCGGGCACCTTCGAGAGTTTTGGTTGCTTTGGCTTCGGCATCTGCAGTGATCTTTTTGGCTTCTTCCTTTGCGGCAAGGAGCATTTCCTTGATTTCGAGCTCCATAGAGCCTTTCTTGCCGAGAGATATGATCAATCGCAGGTAATATCCGACAGCCACACCGACTGCTCCCGCTAGAGCGAGGAATAGGGCGACTAATTTAAGGGACATATACGGATTGGATCCGCCCCTTTGGGACTATGGTGATAGCAACGTATGAGTCTGTAGCTGGATAATGGGTGTCATAGGTTAGAATTTCACGAAAAGTCCGAAAAAGGCGGTATCAAAATTAAATATTGGTAACACCGTCATCATATAATGAAAAGGTGTGTATAAGCAAGTTTTATTTAGAGAGGCCACAGTGGGGCTAGATAAGTACCTATATTCGTGTTATATTGCGTTTACATTTACTTTAATTTCAATAAATATCTAAACATCATGTTAATCCCAACCGTTATAGAAAAATCAAGTTTCGGAGAGCGCGCATACGATATATATTCACGCCTTTTGAGGGATAACATCATCTTTCTTGGCGGACCTATCGATGACCATACTGCAAACCTCATTATTGCCCAGCTTCTTTTCTTGCAGTCCGAAGATCCAAAGAAGGAAATTTCTCTGTATGTGAACTCGCCAGGGGGATCAGTAACTGCGACATTGGCCATCATCGACACGATGCAGCATATAAAAAATGATATCTCCACAGTGTGCGTCGGTATCGCAGCTTCGGGTGCAGCCCTCGTTCTCTCTGCCGGAACAAAAGGTAAGCGTATCGCTTTGCCAAATTCAGAAGTGATGATTCATCAGCCGCTCGGTGGTGTCGAAGGTCAGGCTTCCGATATTGAAATCAGTGCCAAGCATATATTGAAAACTCGTGAATCTTTGAATAAACTTCTCGCAAAGAATACCGGTCAGACACTTGCACGCATTGAGAAGGACGTTGACCGAGATTTCTTCATGAGTGCCGACGAAGCAAAAAAATATGGGGTCATTGATCAGGTTGTAAGTTCAAAGAAATAAACGCACACAGATATGCGTCTTCATCGATTCTATATTTCCGAAAAGATCGCCAACCAATCTGAGATCACGGTACACTCGGCTGAACTTGTTAATCAGGTTCGCCGGGTGTTTCGTTTGAAGAAAGGGGATTCCCTTGTCTTGTTCGATGGTTCGGGTTCTGACTACGAATGTACAATTGACGGATTCGGTGAGGAGAGTAAAATTGATAGCGACAAGGTGATATCCCTCCATTCAGCTACGTCAATGCGGAGCGCCTTTATACCTGCACGAAATATTTATTTGTGTGCAGCGGTTGTAAAAAAAGATACATTCGAATGGATTGTAGAAAAAGCGACTGAACTCGGAGTCACTCATATTATTCCTATAATGGCCGAGCGCAGCGAAAAGAAATCTTTGAATGAAGCTCGACTCAAAAAGATTGCTATTGAGGCAAGTGAGCAATGTGGTCGTGGGAATATTCCTGTGATGAGCTCGATCATGACACTTAATGAAGCGTTTTCTTTTTTGAAAAAAGGGTCGCAGAGTGCGGAAGCTGGAATTCCTGTATCGCTTGCTTTTCATACGGAAGGTTCGCTCTTAGAACGATCTGATCTGCCTACGAATTCAGACATTGCTGTTTTCATAGGCCCTGAAGGCGGTTGGTCAGAAACGGAAATGGATATGTTTCACAAGAATGGAATTCCAGTCCGATGTCTTGGTAATCAGGTTTTGAGGGCTGAAACGGCTGTCATCGCTGCCCTCTCTCAGGTGGTATTCACTGTATAGTGCTAATTTCAGGTAGCGGAAGGTTTTACTGGGTATGAGAGTGTTTCACAAATAAAAAACCGAGACTCCTCGGTTTTTTATTTGACAACTTGTCTGATTATTTTTTCTCCAAAAATAGAAACACTTTCTCATTTGTCAGAACAGTTTCTGCGTACACGGTAGCTCGTTCCATGTCAGCATCTTTGTAGTGCTCGGTGATATGTTTGACCTCGGCCTTGATTTCTTCCGGGGTAGGCTTTATTTTTTCTGTGTCAGAAATAGCATTCAAAATTAATTGCAGCTTGGCTTTCTTCTCCGCATGAGGACGCCATTCAACGCGAATCTCTTCAAGCGTTTTCTTTGCCTGTTTGAGATAGTCATCCAGTTTCACGCCCATGCGTTCGATATCAGCCGCAAATTGCGCCTGTGTGCGCTGGAGTTCGCTTTCAACTATGACATCAGGCAACTCTATCGTGGAAGCATCGGAAATTGCATCCGCAATGCGAAGGCGAAGTTTCTCGCGAGCCTCATCCTTTTTGTTTTCGCCGATCATCTCGCGAATCTTCGTTTTGAAATCTTCGATATCTGTGAAGTCGCCGTCTAAAGTGCGTACGAATTCGTCATTGAATTCCGGCAAAGAATCCATGATCGCTTTCTCGTGTTCTTCGGGAGATAATTTTTCATGATCGTGACCTTCGTGTGAAACCCGTGATTTGCGAATACGTAAAATGGCTTCGTCTACATCCTTGTCTGCCACTTCGATTTTTTCTGAAGAAGATTTCTTTATTTCTTCGGCGGCGATTTTCTTGTAGTCAGGAAGTTTTACTTCAGGTGTAACCGCGGTTGTCGCTTTGAATTCCAAGGGATTGCCTGTGGCGAGCTTGGTAACATGAACAATCGGTTTGCCGAGGGCGTCAATCTTGTTATCAATAAGGATCTCAATGTATGCCTTTGAAAGCGCAAATTCTGCCATCTCCTCGTGTATCGCGGCTTCGCCGACTTTTGCAACGAGGATGTTTTCAGGAACATTTCCTTTGCGGAAACCATCTATAGTTATGCTTCCGTTTATGTTTTTAATAGCTTCCGGTCTGAATTTTTCCCAAACTTCTGCAGGGATGGAAGCGGTGATCTCGATTTCAGATTTTGGTAATTTCTTAACGAGTGCGGAATCGTATGATTTCGCCTTAGTATCTTGTGTTTGAGTCATGAAGGGCAGTCTACAGGGAAATTGCTTATGAATCAAGAAACGTACATAATTGAATATATGCTGTACGAATAAGGGAAGCGACATTTCGTCTGCTTCCCTTATTTTCATTTCTACGTCGTATTTTACCAGTACTAGAAATTCTGTGCATCCAAAGCATTCGTTGAAGCGCTCAGATCAGCTTGTAATGAAGCTGGATCATCATTTGTTGTTGCAACCACTGGCTGCCCATCTGAATTCGTAGTCATTGAAGATGTTGTTGAAGCAGTCTCGAGTGAAGTTGACTGGCGATTGATGCGTGAAGCAAACAAGTATAAAGCTGCGATTATGAGGATAAGAACGATAGTAAGGGTCGCTATGATAGGTCCGACTTTCTTACCTCCATTTGAGACTGGAGTGTTTGCTGGAGTGTTCATCGGAGCAGATTGGTTTATTGGATCCATAGTAGTTAGATATTATGTAATAAGTAGCAGGAATAATTTATAGTGTTGTTGTCGCAGTAGTAGTTGAGGTTACTCCGGCATTTTCTACTTTGAGACCCAATGAATGAGAAATTGATGCGACTACGTTACTCAATGCTTTACGAGCATCATTTATGGCCTGGATAGCGCTTGCACCGATCTGGCGTGCTTTGCCAAGATTTATCATAGTTGACGTTGTTGCAGTTGTGGAAGCTGTTGTCGTACCTGTAGTAATGGTCGATGAAGCGTTCAAATTCAATAATGCATTTACTGCTGTCTGGGCTACTGATAGCTTGGCATCTGCTATGACAAGCAAATTCTTTGCTTCAGTCATGTTTTTACCGCTTGATTCGGCCTTTTGGATGCGAGATACGATACGGGTACGGACCTGTTTCAAATTTTCTAAAGAATGACTGAGTTGTCCGATAAGGTGATCTTTTTGTTTTTCGAAAACTTCCTTGCGAACCTCCATCTTATTTTTTGTATCTTTCATTTCGGCTTCATCCCTCATCTCACCCCTCTTTTCACTCGAAGATGCCATCCTTTTCTCGAGATTCTGACGAGGCATCATGCGGGTTGTCGAACTGGTCGAAGCCATCTTGCCTTCGCGGCTCTTGAGGGCATTGTTTCTGAATTCCTCGTTATTTTTGATATTCTGTATTCGTGACGAATCTACACGCATTTGCTCGCGGACTACGCGAGGCTCTTCCGCACGAGTGACTGTTGTAGCCAAAACGAGGGCTAAGGCAGAGACTCCGATTATGTAATAGGTTTTTTTCATATTTATATGTATTAAGCTTATTTTAGGCCACAGTTTTCGTGGTTAAGGTTAAGTATAGCATACAAAAAGAGCTGATTTGAGTCAGCTCTTTTGTTCTACTTAGGGTTTGTAAGCTTGATTTGAGCTCAAATTGAGCATTAGACCAAGAATGCAACGATGAGCAACGCGACGATATTGAGAATTTTGATCATCGGGTTGATAGCTGGACCCGCGGTATCCTTGTAAGGATCTCCAACAGTGTCGCCAGTAACAGCCGCTTTGTGGGCATCAGAACCTTTGCCTCCATGAGCACCTTGCTCAATATGTTTCTTGGCATTGTCCCATGCACCTCCTCCTGAAGTCATCGAGATGGCAACGAAGAGGCCTGTAACGATAGAACCAACCAGGAGACCTCCCAGAGCAACTGGACCAAGAACGAAGCCTACGATGATTGGAGCGAGAACAGGGATGAGAGCAGGGACGATCATTTCTTTGATAGCCGCTGAAGTAACGATGTCTACACAGCGTGCGTAGTCAGGTTTTGCAGTACCTTGCATGATCCCTTTGATCTCGCGGAACTGGCGACGAACTTCATCAACGACTTTTCCTGCGGCCTTGCCGACAGCTTCCATGGAAAGGGCAGCGAAGTAATAAGGAAGAAGTCCTCCGATGAAAAGACCGACGATAACCTTCGGATCGCTCAAACTGAATGTGAACAAGCCGTGAGTTGCTTCAGTGTATGAAGCGAAGAGAACGAGCGCTGCTAAACCTGCTGAGCCGATAGCATATCCTTTTGTAACAGCCTTTGTTGTGTTTCCAACGGCATCCAAAGGATCTGTTATGTCGCGGACTTCTTTTGGAAGCTCTGACATTTCAGCGATACCTCCCGCATTATCTGTGATTGGGCCGTATGCATCGATCGCGACGATGATGCCTGCCATCGAGAGCATGCTCATTGCTGCAACTGCGATACCGTAGAGTCCGGCAAAGTAGTATGAACCGAGAATGCCCGCGACAATCGTGATGAGCGGCCATGCAGTTGCCTTCATAGAAATGGCGAGACCCTGGATAATGTTCGTACCATGTCCGGAAATCGAAGCAAGAGCGATCGACTGTACAGGACGGTACTTCGTTGATGTGTAGTACTCAGTGATCACAACCAAAAGGGCGGTAACGATGAGGCCTACCAATGTACAACCGAAGAGATTTGCGACTGAGTAGGTTCCGTTTGTACCCATGATCATGCTTGTGACAGGGTAGAAGGCGATGGCTGCGAGTACGCCGGCTACTGCAAGTCCTTTGTACATGGCACCCATGATGTTTTGACTCTTTCCCATCTTCACGAACCAAGTTCCGATGATTGAGGCAAAAATAGCGATACCGCCGATTGCCAATGGGTAGATGAGAGCGCCTTCAAATCCTTTGAAGAGAGTTGCACCGAGCATCATGGCCGCGATAGTTGTAACAGCATATGTTTCGAAAAGGTCAGCTGCCATGCCTGCGCAGTCGCCGACGTTATCTCCGACGTTGTCAGCGATAACTCCTGGGTTTCGTGGATCATCTTCAGGGATTCCTGCTTCTACTTTACCAACGAGATCAGTACCTACGTCAGCTGCTTTGGTGAAAATACCTCCACCCAAGCGGGCAAAGACTGAGATCAAACTGGCACCGAAGGCGAGACCAATGAGGGAAGTGACATCCTGGGTAATGGCATAGAATCCGGTCACACCGAGAAGTGCGAGACCTACTACGAAAAGTCCGGTAACAGCGCCGCCTTTGAAGGCGAGAGAAAGTGCTGCGCCGAGGCCTTGTCGTGCAGCTTCTGCAGTACGAACGTTAGCGCGAACAGAGACGTTCATTCCAATGAATCCGGTAACTCCCGAAAGGATGGCACCGATAAGGAATCCGATAGCAATCGTAATTCCGAGGCTGAGCCAGAGAATGATGAAAAGTACGATGGCAATAATGGTGATCGTGCGGTACTGCCTGTTCAAATAGGCTTTTGCACCAGCCTGGATGGCGGCCGCGATCTCCTGCATACGTTCGTTACCTGCAGGTTTTTTAATAATCGAAGCGGCAAGAAATGCTCCGTATACAATAGCGATGACGGAAGCAACGAGAGCGAAAATAATCGACGAATTCATGTTATGTGGATTTTATTATTTGTAAATGATATTTATTTCTTTTCTTCGGTCACAACTTCTTTTGTCCCTTCACCTTTTTCGCCCTCTTCTTCATCCTCGGCTTCATCTTTATCACTGCCAGCTGATTTGATATCAATTTTCCAACCGGTAAGTTTTGCTGCGAGACGTACATTTTGTCCTCCTTTACCGATAGCGAGTGATTGCTCGTCTTCGGTAACGGTGACGATGGCGCGATGTTCTTTGCCATCCAACTCTAGAGAAACTACTTCAGCGGGTGAAAGAGCCTCTTCAATAAAGAGGGCAGGATCTTCATTCCATTCGACGATGTCGATCTTCTCGCCGGAAAGTTCGCTGGTAACAGTAGAAACACGAACGCCGCGCTGTCCAACCATCGAACCTATGGGGTCAATGTGAGCGTCGTGAGAAATAACTGCAACTTTCGAACGTGAACCGGCTTCGCGTGCGATAGCTTTTATCTCGACGGTGCCGGATGCGATCTCAGGAGCTTCTGTCTCGAACAATTTTGCCAAGAATTTTGGATGTGAACGGGAAAGCTTGAGGACGATTCCTTTTGGAGACTCCTCGACGGCATAGAGATATGCGCGAATGCGATCACCGGTTTTCCAGCGTTCGCTAGGGATCTGTTCTTCGTAAGGGATGACACCGACTGCACGTCCCATGTCTATATATACAGTGCCACGTTCGACACGTTCGACGATGCCGGCGACGATTTCGCCTTCTTTTTGACCGTATTCGCTCATGACGGATACCTTCTCGGCTTCACGAATCTTCTGGATAATGATTTGTTTTGCTGTTTGTGCAGCAATACGGCCGAAGTCAGCCTTGGATTCGAGAGGGAATACCAATTCATCGCCGATAATGGCGTCACGCTTTATCTTGCGGGCATCTTCGATGAGCATGTGCTGTTCAGGATTGAAACGGATCTTGATATCGTCGACATTCGTGTCTTTGAGATCTTCTTCCTGTTCTGGATCGCCTTCCATGATGACTTGATTGCGGTCAACTACGATTTTTACCTGCCAAAATTCAACAGAACCGGTGTTCTGGTCGAATGATGCGCGGACGATCTGGCCTTTTTTGCCATACTCCTTTTTATACGCAGTTGCCAAGGACATAGCGATAGCTTCCAGTGTTTTTTCACGTGGAATTCCGCGCTCCTCCTCGAGCTGCTGAACGACTGAGTTTATTACTTTGAGATCAAACATATATGTAATTGTTATTTGCTGTTATTAAATTGTCTACTGCTATCTATACCAGGCTCTCCTAACCTATATACGATTCTTTTAACAAATAAGTCCGCCGGTCGGGCGAACTTACAGATGGGAATAGTATACATCATATTTAAGGTAAGTACAAGTAGCCTATTTGCCCTGGACTCGATTCTAATTGCTATGTCTATCTGCTACAATATAACCAATTATGTTCGTCGAAGACGCTCAGTTATACAAATTCATTCTCGACTCCGGACTCGTCTCCAAGGAGGACCTTGAGGGTGCAAAAATTGAAAGTGAAAAGAGCAATAAACGCTTGGGAGATGTTCTTGTCACTACTGGCAAGACCACTAGTGACAATCTACGCCGCATGCAGGCATATGTGATCGGTATCCCGTTCGTGGACCTCAAAGGCAAAAAGGTTCCTTTTGAAACCCTTTCACTTATCCCTGAACCTATTGCTCGTGGCCACAATATTGTCGCTTTCAAGAAGACCGATACGACATTGGAAGTTGCCATGCTCGATGTGAATGACCTTTCTGCTATCGATTTCATCAAAAAGAAAGTAAACCTCAAGATCATGCCTCGTTTGACCGATGCCGACTCGGTGAAAAACGTGCTCGTGCAGTATCAAAAAAGTCTCAAAGCCGAATTTGGCGACATCATTCAGAAAGAAACAGAGACGATGAAGATGATTTCGGAAGAAAATGGAGGTGGACCTTCTTCTGAAGCTGATTTGAAGAAAATTGCAGAAGATCTGCCAGTTGTTCGCATCGTAGATACGCTTATAAAACATGCTGTTCTGCAAAATGCTTCCGATATACATATAGAACCGATGGAAGAACAAGTGTTGGTACGTTACCGTATTGACGGTCTTTTGCATGATGCCATGGTTTTGCCAAAACAGGCCGGACCATCCGTATCTGCCCGCATCAAAGTATTATCGAACCTCAAATTGGATGAAAAACGTCTCCCACAGGACGGTCGTTTCAAAATAGATTTGAACAATGAAAAAGTTTCATTCCGTGTGTCTATTTTGCCAACGTATTATGGTGAAAAGATCGTCATGCGTCTTTTGCGAGAAGATGTTTCCGGATTTACTCTCGAGTATCTCACATTCCATGGTGCAAGCTTGGAACGTATTCATAAAGCCTTGAAGCAATCGACAGGAATGATATTGACCACAGGACCGACAGGATCAGGAAAAACGACCACTCTCTATACAATGTTGGATCTTTTGAACAAACCTGATGTGAATATTTCTACAATCGAAGATCCTATCGAATATCAGATGGCCCGCATCAATCAGACACAGGTGAGGCCGGAAATTGGTTTTACTTTTGCACAAGGAATACGCACCCTAGTTCGTCAGGACCCGGATATCATCATGGTGGGAGAAATCCGTGACGGAGAAACCGCAGCTTTGGCAGTGAATGCCTCTTTGACAGGACACCTCGTACTCTCGACGTTGCACACAAATTCCGCCGCAGGAGCTATTCCACGTTTGCTTGATATGAAAGTCGAAGCATTTTTATTGGTATCAACACTGGATATTGTTATCGGACAGCGCCTCGTACGCCGTCTAACGGACGATAAAGAGCAATACAAGTTATCTCGTGCTGAATTTTCACAGCTTGAAAAAATAGTTGATCTTAAGCGCGTGCTCGAGGCGCTTAAAGAAGAAAAACTTGTTAAGCCAGGAGATGACTGGAGTGCAGTTTCATTCTGGAAGCCGCATGCAACCACCGAGAATGATGGTTTCAAAGGACGCGTAGGTTTGCATGAAGTTCTCGTTATGTCACAGACGATCAAAGATCTTATAATGAAAAATGCGACATCCGGTGAATTGGAGGTGCAGGCAAAGAAAGAGGGAATGCTCACTATGCTTGAAGACGGCATATTCAAATGCGTTCAGGGTCTTACGACAGTTGAAGAGGTGCTGAGGGTAGTTTCGGAATAGGCAAAATATCGTTATTCATGCCTTATACATTTATACCGTTATACTTTATACTTATATAAATGTCCCATTTTACATATAAAGCTAAAAAATCCTCCGGAGAAATATATTCCGCGGATCATGATGCGGAAGATCGCTACGAACTCTATCGCATGATCCGTGAAAGCGGTGATGAGCTCGTTTCGCTGCAGGAAAAGAAAACGTCCCGCGGTTTGCACCTGAACATATCGTTCACTGCGCTTTCCAAGCACGTCAAACCTATTGAAAGAATCAATTTTGCGCGTAACCTGGGTTCGATGCTTGAAGCCGGTTTGGCACTTTCACGCGCCTTGTCGGTCCTCGAACGCCAGACACACGATGCATCGCTCAAAGCCATTATCATAGAACTTGAAAATGACGTGAACCGCGGCGCAACCTTCGCGGATGCCTTGACAAAACACCCTAAAGTATTTCCATCAATATTTGTTTCCATGGTTCATGCCGGCGAACAGTCGGGAACACTGGCGGAATCACTCAAAGTCATAGCTGTTCAATTGGACAGCACCCATAATCTGGAACGCCGCATCCGAGGGGCTCTCATGTATCCGGCTGTCATTGTCACGGCCATGATCATCATCGCGATTTTAATGTTCATCTTCGTTATCCCTACACTTTTGAAGACGTTCACGGAACTCAAAGTGCAATTGCCTTTTACGACACAAATCATTCTCAATCTAAGCAACCTTATTCAACATGACGGATTATTTGTTGCTCTCGGTGTCATCATTGTTGCGGGTGCATTCTGGTGGTGGTCACGCCGCTTAGCAGGGAAGAAGCTATTTCATATGCTCATCCTGCATTTGCCCGTTATCGGCTCTCTTGTTCAGGAAGTAAATACCGCCCGTACTTCCAGAACGCTCTCGTCTTTGCTTGGCGCCGGCGTCGATGTGGTTGAAGCGGTCATGATCACAAAAAATGTCGTGCAAAATGTGCATTTCCGTTCAGTGCTCGATAAAGCGGCGGTCGCGATCAAAAAAGGTGATCCGATGTCAAAGGTGTTCAATGAATATGGCAAGCTGTATCCGGTTTTCTTTTCAGAAATGCTTTCAGTCGGTGAGGAAACAGGAAAAACCGGAGAAATGCTTCTCGGGGTGGCGCGATATTATGAAGAAGATATCGATCAGCGGACAAAAGATATGTCTACTATCATCGAGCCGTTCCTCATGATCGTGATCGGTGCGGCAGTTGGATTCTTCGCAATCTCAATGATTCAGCCTATGTATGCGTTGGTGAATGCTATTTAAAACTCTATCCACGTAGCTAGATTATATCCGCCGCTTGGTCCGGAAGAGAAGAGAACGCTGCTCAAACCGCTGTCATACGTTATATTTGCAGAGTTGGTCAGGGCAATTTTGTAAGCGGTAACCTCTTTGAGGGATACGCTTTGCCCCAAACTCATTTGTCCGTGAATTGCGTAAGCGATAAGTGCGGAGGCGCTTTGTCCGACATTGATGGCATTGGTCGATCCGCCATTCTCAGTGCTGCCATTTTGGGAAATCATAAAGACATATGAACCTACGGATCCGGATGATTGGAAGGAGCTGCTTTGACCGATGGTTATGATTCCGCTTGTAGTCGAGGCATTCGGATTGTCCGCAATGATGGCGACGTTCGAGCTCCCTAAATCCGGAGACATTGCGATGACAGAGCTGTTTTTCATATCAATATTTCCCGTAACCCAAATATGTCCCGTGATTGTGGCAATACTCGAACCTGTGATTTCAAGGTCGCAAGGTATCTTCATTGGGCCTATAGCCTTATCTTCGTCTATGACGTATTTGCCATTTTCGCATGTTGCAGTTACTTTGTTTGCCGCAATGCTTTCCCATGAATGGATTTGGGCATCTGAAATAGGCGGAGGCACGTACGCTTGGTCAGAACTTCCAGGGTAACTTATTCCGCTCACAGTAACCGTGCCATTTTCGTTGGTGTAGTAGGCATTGGCATCGATGAGTGTGCCGGCGGAATTACTTCCAATAGTGTGAGCATATGCCGAACCTGTTGTATGAACACCGTAAATGAGTCCGGCAGCATCGGTAGAAACGGCGTCGCCACGAATTATGTTTCCAGCTCCTGTTACCGGTCCGCCTGAAAATACGTTGCCGGTTATGCTGGAACTATTTTTCATGGAAAAACCGCCTCTGCCGGCATGTATGCCGTAATGAAATGACGCTCCCGTCCCTTTGACGAGATTGACTTCTATCTGCCTTGCGAACTCAGTCGTTGAAGCTTCATCGACAATCTTTTTTCCGGTAGCAGTATCCACTATGGTGATCGTCGTACTGGCAGTCGACAGATTCAATGTGAATGAGGCTGGAATAGGCAACCCGTTTTTAACTCTATACACGGCTTCTTCCATACCGCTATCGGCAGCCACGAATGCCTGTCCGGAGCGCATGAATGCCTGAACCGCTTTGTAACTTGATAAGATCGGATTCAATACGCCAATCACTACTGCGATTGTTATAGCCAAAAAAAGTACGGTGTGAAGGATGATGATATAGCCGCGCTGTGTAGTTACTTTTCTAATCATGTTAATGATATGACTGTCGCAAAATGGCAAGACCCGTGTATGTTCGCTTTTGAATTCCTGCCCGGGTCGAATATGAAAGTTCTACATCTATCTTAACGGCCGTGGATATTGCCGTAGTGATTTGGGTCATGTACAAGGAGGAAACTGTTACATCAGGCGGTGAAAGATACTGAACCGAGCCGCTATTTATTTTATATGTAATGCGTCCATTGCTGAGGGTGATGGTTGTCGTGGTGGCGACTGGAGTTGCGGTGGATGTCACTGAAATCGCACCTGATGTCGTGCTGAAAACGCTCGAAGCGACATTGATGGACGCACTGGCCCGGATATCACGGGCAATGCGGTCGACCAAAACTACGCCTACACGATCGTTGCGGGGGGCGATAGTGACAGTGCGATACCAGTCATACATATAATAAAGAAATCCTGTCATTGCTCCCAGCAAAATGACAAGTCCTGCCGCGTATACCAGCGTCTCGACCAGAGTGAACCCTCGTTGTCTTTTATTAATTGGCATATATATTGTGAAGTAACATCTCAGTTTGCATGATTGGGCTCGATGTCGCTCCGACCAGGAATACGGAAATGTTTATCTTTCGGGCATTTGAATCCACTGTACCTCCGGATGAAACGATATTGCTGTTTCCATCGCGCATGATAGAGGAAAGTGTCATCGTTCTGACAAACTGGCTTTGCAACAGGATTTGTGAAGTCGTCGCCTGATATTGCGCGCCGTTCCAATAGAGTTGATACGCAGTATTCAGGGCAAGCGGTACTATTTTTGATGACCAACTCTGATCCCGCATAATATGCAATGCTTCCGCAGCTTCTACGGAGAATAACGAGGCCTCCGTGTTGCGTGCGGCAGTGTTGGAAATTTTGAGATAGGCCTGCCATGCGGCTGCCGCAGCCGAGACGACTGTGACGATGATAGCTGAAGCTATTACGATTTCAATTACGCTGAAACCTTGCGATTGCGAAGATGCTCTCATATGTGATTATTTTACCACACTGATGTCGCCAAGACTGCCTATGGTAATGGTTGCGGGATGTGTAGGGTCTTTGCTGTCCGTTAGCGTAATGTCCCCTGTTGTGTTCGGTGTGCCGGTTATTCGTGCGAATATGATTGCGTCATCTGGTCCCGGAATGGTGTTGGAAAGAGTGAAATTACCACTAACGGGGTAGGTTACATTGTTTGGACCGGAAGTGCTGAATGAAGCACCACTGAATGATACATATGAATTCGCATTGAATTTAACGCCAAAATTGGTATTGCCTTTTCCGCTTATCGCATTCGCTTTCATTTCTTCAAGTTTGAAAGTTATAGAGTCTACAGCCGTGTTAAGTCGCTGACGATTCCCAGTATTTATGAATGCGTATGTTCCTATCGTAAAGAGAATGACAAAAATCGAGAGGACAGTGATGATTTCGATAAGAGTGAAAGCGCGAGAGGTTTGGAGAGATATTTTCATACGTGTATTTTAGCAGTAATAGAGTATTACTCACAACAGGTTCTCTCTGATAACCTTTTGCGCTACAATACTACGTATGATCCAAAGAAAACTCATTGTAGGAAATTGGAAAATGAATCCGGCTACGCTGGAAGATGCAAGGCGAATAGCGAGAAAAACTCGTACAGCCGCGGCCCAACTTGTTCAGACCGACGTGGTCATATGTCCGCCATCTATTTTTGCGGCGGCACTTATTTCAAAGAAAAATACTCCCAATTTCAATTTGGGGGCGCAAACGGCTTCGTTTGAAGAAAGCGGATCCCACACAGGCCAGATCAGTGCCGCAATGCTCAAAAATATCGGAATGACGCATGTTATCGTCGGACATTCGGAAGAAAGGGCTGCCGGCGATACGGACGAAATGATTTCGCGAAGAATACGCGCTGTTCTCGAAGCCGGTCTTACTCCTGTGGTGTGCGTGGGTGAAAAGTCGCGTGACAATGAAGGTGGCGCTCACTTTGAATTTTTGAAGGATCAGATCAGGAATACGTTTGCCAATATCTCAGAAAAATACGCCCGAGAAATCGTCCTAGCATACGAACCGGTGTGGGCCATAGGAGCCAAGGAAGCCATGAGTCCGGAACAGATATATGAGATGTCCCTGTTCGTAAAAAAAGTGTTCGGAGATGTGTTCGGTCAGGCTTCTGCCATGAAAGTTCCTGTGGTATACGGAGGTTCTGTCACATTCCGCAATGCGGCTGATATCATTGCCATCGGACAAGTCGATGGGTTGCTGGTCGGGCGTGAAAGCGTGAACGTCACTGGATTTGTTGAATTATTGAAGGTGGTAGATACGGCGAAGGCGGACGGAGTGAATTAATTTAAATACGCATAGTGCCCTTTATGAAAACTCTAACCGATATCGAAGTTCTTGAAGGCGTAAAGGTGCTTGTACGCGCTGATTTCAATGTGCCTATGCGAAACGGTGTCATTGAAGATGGGTTTCGGATCAAGTCCACATTGCCTACGATCGATTATCTGCGTTCGAAAGGCGCGAAAGTTATTCTCATAAGTCACCTCGAGTCAATTGACGGTTCCAATCAGACGCTTAAGCCTGTTGCGGATGAATTGATAAAGATGGGAGAGCCCGTCGTGTTCGTAAAAGATTTTAAAAAAGCTCATGAAATACTTGAGGTGCAGATCAAGAATGGCGATTGCGTTCTTTTGGAAAATCTTCGCTTCTTCGAAGGTGAAAAAGCTAACGACACCCATTTTGCGCAAGAATTAGCCTCGTTTGCGGATATATATGTGAATGATGCCTTTTCTGTTTCGCACCGCGAACATGCTTCCATCGTCGGAATCCCGAAATTTTTACCAAGCTATGCGGGCATTCAGTTTGAAAAAGAGGTCGCCGCCTTGTCGAAGGTTTTTAATCCGGCTCATCCGTTCCTATTCATCCTTGGAGGCGCAAAATTCGAAACCAAATTGCCGTTGCTTCAGAAATTCATGAATATTGCGGACACTATCTTTGTCGGCGGAGCTTTGGCCAATGATTTTTATAAAGCAAAAGGATATGAGATAGGAACCTCGCTTGTTTCAAAAGGGAACCTTCCTGTGGCTGAATTCGTCGCCAGTTCAAAAGTTCTTTTGCCTGTCGATGTACTCAACCAACATAATGAAGCGAAACCGGCTGACGGAGTTTTGAAAATAGATAAGATATTGGATTCCGGCCCTCAAACTCTTGAAATGTTAAAAGCAGAAATTAGCAAAGCGCGTTGCATACTATGGAATGGGCCGCTAGGCTTGTATGAAGAGGGGTATAAGAGTGCAACATTGGGATTGGCCCGACTTATAAGCGAGGCTACTGCACAAGGCATAGAAACCATTGTTGGCGGAGGAGACACGCTGGCCGCAATTGCCGAAGGGAATCTTCAGGACACATTTACTTTTATTTCGACTGGCGGGGGGGCGATGCTTGATTTCTTGGCAAAAGGAACGCTACCGGGAATTGAGGCGTTGAATGCCTCGGAAATATAGTTTGATTCCCAAACGTTTCAATGACTTTGCGCGCGCAATGTCTCGGTCAATTTTTTCTTATTAATTTCAAAATCTTTTTTATCGCCTTGTGTCGTCTCCGGATCAGGGATCAGCAAAATATGAGCATGAGGCACTTCATCGCCCACGATTCTGCTTAGAATTTTTTCCTGACAGAAGGCTTTTTGTTGAGCGCGGGCAATTTTCCCGGCAACTTCGAAGTATTCGCCTAGATTCGGAACATCCCATACCCAACGGTAGTGCGTCTTTGGAATCACTAGACTGTGACCGGCCGATAACGGACGGGTATCGAGAAAGGCAAGGAACTTTTCATCCTCGTATACGATGTGCGCCGGAATTTCTTTATGGATAATTTTACAAAAAATACATGAGTCCATATGGATATTGTACTACATATGCCGCCGCGGCAATATTTTCATTTCAAGGCCATTGATGCGGCGAAATCATTCACAGACCCTGCTCTTTTAGTTTTATAAATAAAAAAGGCCCAAGGGTGGGCCGGTCAGGATCTTTTTTTCTTTTGGGTCGGTGGAATGCTAACCGCGAATTCTTTTTCGAGATGTCGCAGAAATCTCTTCTTTATCGAGAGTTCCGCTGCCGACTCGCAGCTTTCGCCGCTCATCAAATGCCGGGGAAGCTCATTGATGAAAAAGGTGTGAGTTGTATATTTCTCCACACCGCTTTCACAGTGAGCCGTTGCCACGGCTTTTGAAAGGCGTTTTTTCCTCCAGCCGCATTCGAGAATTGCGGAAAGCAGATTCCTTTGGAACAGGTATGTGCTCCGGGCATCATTATCCTTGCCAAAGTAAATGTAAATCGTCGGAAATCTTGCGTCTTGCGGCGCAACTGCAATCGACCACTTTTTATCGGTCGTTACCTTCGACTTGGACGACTTGCATATTGGGATTTCCAGATCAATTTGCGGTTTCGTGATTAGCGAAATCTTCATGTCGGGTAACGCGTTCCGCATGAATTCCGGTAATTTCTCTTCGCAAACCTGAATCAGGTCTTGGACATTCGGGTCAGTCCCGGGCTGGCAAACAGTTTTAAGTTTCATTCTGAATAAATCATTACATCTGATTGGTATTATGTCAATAGGTGGTCACGCAGATTCAATTTTCTATGCAAGTTTCTTGAACTCACTTGATGAGCCATAACCCCGGCGTATTTAATGTTTCGCATCTGCTATACTTTCCGGAATGGCCTACAGCATCAGACGTGCGCTAACGCTAACTGAACGAAGTGATCTTTCGGCGTATTCGGATGTTCTCGCGCACATTTTATTTCATCGCGGGTTGATCACTATGCAGTCCGCTGAACAATTTATCGCGCCGGCATATGACACGGGGACTCATGATCCATTTCTCCTCAAAGATGCGGAAAAATCCGCCGAGCGCATCATTCGCGCCATACAGCGGAATGAAAAAATAGTCATTTACTCCGATTATGATGCAGATGGTATTCCGGGCGCGGCATTGTTCAATGATTTTTTGAAAAGGATCGGTTACGCGAATTATATTATTTACATTCCTCATCGCCACAATGAAGGTTTTGGCGTGCATATCGAAGCCGTCGAAAAGCTCGCTGCGGAAGGAGTGCGATTGCTTATTACAATTGATTGCGGAATTACGGATGTAAAGCCTATTGCACGCGCAAAAGAGCTGGGCATTGATGTGATCGTGACAGACCACCACGAACCTCCGGCGGAATTGCCTCCGGCATTTGCGATTATCGATCATAGGCAAGCGGACTGTCTGTATCCGGATAAAAATTTGTGCGGATCGGGAGTGGCATACAAATTAATTCAGGCCGTGCTGAAGAAAAATCGGTTTGGCCTCAAAGAGGGAATTGAAAAATGGCTGCTGGACTTGGTGGGAATAGCTACGATGTCGGACATGGTGCCGTTAACGGGAGAAAATCGGATTTTCGCTCATTATGGTTTGGCTGTACTTCGAAAAAGTCCGCGCAAAGGATTGATGCAATTATTCCACAAGCTCAAGATGTCCCAAAGACATCTGACCGAAGATGACATTGCATTCATGATCACGCCGCGAATAAATGCCGCTTCGCGAATGGGTGTGCCGATGGATGCGTTCCGGTTGCTTGCAGCCGATACTGATACGGATGCATACAGGTATGCAGAACATCTTGATGCCATCAACAATGAACGAAAGGGAATTGTCGCTTCTCTCGTCAAAGAAGTGAAAAAAACGGTTCGCGAGAGGCATGGAACTTCAATTCCCAATGTTATCGTGCTCGGTAATCCTCTGTGGAGGCCCTCGCTTCTGGGTTTGGCTGCAAATTCCTGCGCCGAAGAATTCAACCGGCCAGTATTTTTGTGGGGCCGCGCCGGAGACAATGTCATAAAGGGTTCATGCCGTTCGGAGGGAACTTCGAGCGTTGTCCAATTGATGCGCGCGGTGCCAACCGGCATGTTTTTCCAATTCGGAGGGCATCATCATTCGGGAGGATTTGAAGTTACCGATGAACAGATACATTTTTTGGAGCAGAGATTGAATGAAGCGGCGGGGAAGGTGGAGAATGAAAAAAGGCAGGAAGGCGGGGCGTCCGGGAAAGATGCCGAGGATAACATGATCGACGCCGAGCTTTCTATCGATGCCGTTGATTCTGCGCTTCATGAAGACGTAAATAAACTTGCGCCATTCGGCGTTGGTAATCCAAAAACCCTCTTCCTTTTTCGAAATGTTTCACCGTCGGCAGTTAGAAAATTCGGGAAAACACGCGATCATATGGAGCTGGTCTTTAAAAAGAGTAATGGCGATAAAATTTCGGCAATCTCATTTTTCGGCGCGACGAGCGACTGGGCCAAGGTAGCTAAAGCTGATAAGCCTCTAGACCTGATCGCTTCTATCGAAAAATCCATGTATAGAAATAAGGCGGAATTAAGATTGCGGGTTGTGGAAGTTATTTTTTGACAAATACAGCGCAACATGTTAGTTTCTGAAAAGTCTCGTTTTTTGTCATGAGCTTACTTAGGAACAATTTGTGACAGCATGCAAGGGTTTGATTAGCCTGATCAGGAAGATTGAACTTTTACCTGCTGTCACAAGTATTCTCGCAGATCCCCTGTGAGATGTGGCAGACTGATGCTCCCCTCTATGAATTAAGAGAGTATCAGAAATGTAATACAGTTCCAAAAGAAAAATAAAGTTATGCAAACGTTTGTACCATTAATTAGTTCGCGAATTCCAGGCCAGAATGGCGTCCTGCAAGTGCCGCGCTTGTGGCAAAAACTCTCCCTTGAAGCCCAAGGAAAGTTGGCCGCCGGTTATCCAGGTGCCGGCCAAGGCTTTGATGATTTTGTCATCAGCGGCCTCGGCTTCGATCGTACCGCGGCCATTAATTACATCAAGACTGACCGGCCGACCTATCCGCAGTTTGAAGCGTGGATCGCCAAACAACCCGGCGTCAAACTCGACAAAGGCTCGGTTGATACGCTCAATGGCCGGATTATTGGCTACAATCACGATGATGCCACTCGCCAAGCAATTTTGGCCGAGGCCGGAATCCCCGATGACGCCAATGCGCCGCGCGATGCGGTCACTCTCAACGAGATCGAGGACCGCCAGGCATTCTACGCCGCCGAATTGAAATAATTGTTCGCCGCCGTCGGTTCCGATTCGGTGCCTAGTGCAGGAAATTTCTGCGCTAGGCATTTTTTATACTCAATTTTCTTGTGCTACTATACTCGCATGATAACTATTTTTACCGACGGCTCGTCTCGAGGCAACCCTGGTCCGGGTGGCTGGGGCAGTGTCGTAGTCCAAAATGAAAATTCCAAAGTGAAAAGTGAAGGTGGCACGGCTGCACATAAAAAAAGTGAACCCTATATCACTGAACTTGGCGGTAGTGAAAATCCAACTACAAATAATAGAATGGAACTCATGGCGGCAATTCAGGGACTTTCTCATACGCCCCAAAATAGCGAAGCGAGCGTTTTTACGGATTCATCCTATGTGATCAACGGAATTACGAAATGGATTCATGGTTGGAAACGCAATGATTGGAAAACCAAAACTAAAAATGATGTTTTGAATAAAGATTTATGGACAAAGCTTGCCGATGCCATCGAATCTCGAACGGTTGTATGGAAATACGTCGGAGGCCATGTGGGCATTCTCGGCAATGAACGATGTGACCATATTGCAACCGCTTTTGCCGATGGAATGGAAATTAAACTTTATAGCGGCCCTCTTTCCGGTTATGATCTGCCGAATATCATGGACATCTCGCATGACAGCGAGAAAGCTGCGGCAAAAAAATCTTCATCGTCCCACTCGAAAGCCAAAGCGTATTCCTATATCAGTTCAGTCGGAGGAGTCATCGAAGTCCACCACTCGTGGGCAGAATGCGAAAAACGAGTAAAAGGCGCCAAAGGTGCCCGTTACAAAAAAGCATTGAATATCGAAGACCAGGTCAGAATCATCGATGAGTTTGGAACTGTGTAGAGCGTGCAGAAATAGGGGTGTCGCTCGATAAGATTTTACCTTTTCTTTATCCGGATTTTAACTTTATTTTATCTGGAATTTATCTTGTGTTCGTACAATGACTTCGTATGAAAAGGAGCATTGTTATTTTTTGGAGCTTATTCATCGCGGCTGCACTTTTTCGTGTGTGGCAATCATTTGCCGTGCAAATGCCGGATCTTTCTGGCTGTGTCGGTCAGCATGTGCGAGGTATAGGTTACATAGTTGAGGAACCTGAGCGCAAAGAATCCGGCCAAGTATTCGTTTTGAAGGCCGCAGAACTTCATATTCAGGACAATGGCGAAAGGTGCACCCCGGATTTTCGCATCCGTCTCAAAACAAAGCTCTATCCGCGGTTTCAATACAATGATCACGTGACATTTACAGGAAAATTGTTGCGTCCGGCCAATTTTGATAGCGGAAGTGATCGTTCGTTCGATTATAAGGGATATTTGGCGAAGGATGACATTTTTTATGAAATGAAAAGCGCGGTCGTGGAATCGGCCGCTGGTAAAAGAGATGCCATAACAGATACAAAAGATTCTCGATCATTTTTCCGGGGCATTCGGGATAGGATATTTTCCGCTTTATTTTCTCTGAAAGGAAAATTTGTGACTGCTCTGGAGAAAACACTTGGAGAACCTCATGCCGCTTTGGCAGCCGGACTGGTCGTAGGCGAGAAGGCCGCTTTGGGCAAAGATCTGCTGGATGATTTCCGTACGGTAGGTCTCATTCATATAGTAGTTTTATCCGGATACAACATTACGGTCGTGGGAGATGCGATGCGCCGTATACTTTCATTTTTGCCGCGTGTCTGGGGAATCAGTGTTGGCGGTATCGGCATCATGCTTTTCGGTATTCTTGTCGGCGGAGGAGCGACGGTTGTGCGCTCATGTTTCATGGCGGGGATAGCCCTTTCGGCTGACCTTATTCGCCGTGACTATAGCGTGATGCGGGCACTTATCTTCGCTGCTCTTGTTATGATCATTCAAAATCCGATGATTCTTTTGCATGATCCGTCATTCCAGCTTTCTTTTCTTGCGACACTCGGACTTATTTTATTGGCCAGCCCCATTGAAAAACGTTTGAGGTATATTCCTGAAAAATTCGGCATGCGGGGTATCGTCGCTTCGACTATCGCTACACAGATATTCGTTTCTCCTTACATTCTGTACATGATGGGTCAACTTTCGATCATTGGCATGGTCGTAAATATCCTTGTTCTGCCGCTTATTCCCGCAACCATGCTTTTCGTTTTTCTTACAGGAATGGCTGGCATGATCTGGCTACCTCTCGCGTATGTGCTCGGATGGGTTACTCACCTGCTTTTATCTTACGAACTTTTTATGGTTCAGCATTTCGCACTTTTTTCGTTTGCGTCCGTTCATATTCCGGCTTTTTCCGGCTGGTGGGTAGTCGGATTTTATGTGGCGTTTGCAGTAATGTATGCCGTACTTACGTTAAAGAGCAAAAAACCTGAACTTAAATGAGATTGTCCCCATATTCTATTCATGCTAGTTTTATGTTCAGATATGCCAACCAAAATTTTATCTCGCGAGAAAGCTTTGGAGCTTCTTGCAAATTCACCCAAACCTTGTCGTTTCGACCGGTATTCATTCGGACGCACAAGACTCAGCAGGCTCTTCTCTCAGAGAGGCTTTGGAAAAGTCCACATCGTCTTTGAAGGGCGACGTCCGAATATTGTGCCAACTTGGTTTCAACGCCGCCGGGCTGAGCGCTTTTTACCGAAATACCACGCACTCATTTTGGCCGAGTCTTTCGGACTCGATTAGGTACAAGTCTCTTGTGAATACATGCGAACACGACAGCATCCCTCGGGATGTTTTTTATTTGTTCTTTCGGATTCCTGAATAGGACTCAGTCGAGCTGTTACTTTTGCACCTTCGTAACATTTTCCTCTAATACATTCCAATTTATATTTGCAAAGAAATCTTCAATGTACGTTTTTTTGCCCGATGGCTGATAGTCGGCGACATATGAATGTTCCCACATATCCAAGCCAAGAATAAGAGCGCAATCCTGCAGTTGACCCAAGTGCTGTTCGTCTATCCAGGCATTCAAAAGTCGATTGTCTTTGCGATCATAATACAGCATGGCCCATCCGATTCCGCGGGTCATCGCAATTGATTTAAATTCCGCTAGCCACGCTTCGAAAGAACCCCAATTTTCAGTGATCATTTGCTTCAAGAGGCTTCCGTCGGTTAGTCCTTTTGCTCCTCCCTCAAGTGAGGCGAAATATACTTCGTGGTTGCGCATGCCGTTGTATTCAAACCCGAATCGGCGGTTGATTTCGCCCAAGGCATAGGCATTTTTTTCTGCATCACCTTTCAATTCCTCGATTTTCCCAAGAATGAGGTTCGCGTGTTTTACATATCCTTGGTACAGCTTCATGTGCTCCTCGATATTTTTTGCGGAAATGCCTTTGAGTTCCGGTATTGAAAATGTTTTTGCGGTGAATTGTTTCATAATGGGTGTTTAGTTATTTGTAAATGACATTAAAAAGCGATCATATGCGTACGCTGTGCATGCTGTGCCGTTGCCATACAGTATAGCGCACCTCACATCGAATTTTAACCTTTTTTTATCCGGAATTTAACTTTAATTTATCAGGATTTTATCTCAGGCATATAGAATGACGGCATGACTATGAAAAGTATTTCAAAACCGGTCATTATTGCTACATCGGCAGCTTTGGCCGTCACAGGCATCGGTGTGTATGCGTGGCGCGAGGAGCATCGGCCGCCCATTCTCGAAGTATATGTTTTTTCTCTTCCAAGCGGACGTTCGATGTTCGTCCGGACTCCCGAAGACAAACGGATTCTTATCGATGGAGGTTCCAACTCAAACATCATTCGTGAAATCACAGGCATTTTACCTTTTTATTCCAGGCGTATCGATTCTGTCATAGCGACGAATGCCGAGGGTAAAAATATATCCGGACTTATAGATGTTTTGGAAAGATACCAAATAGGCGAGGCATATATTCCAGGCCAGATACTTCAAACGCTTGGTATTTCCAGTTCCACCGATCAGATCTATTCCACGTTTCTCGATACATTGAGCAGGGAAGGCATCCATACGAGCGAGCTTTCGGCCGGCGACAGCGTTGCACTTGACCAAAAAACATCATTGCGGCCACTTTTTCCCGTTCCCGCCAAACAATTTACTTATTCAAAAGCCAGTGCGCCGGAAATTTTATTTAATGTATCGTTCGGCGCAACCTCCATTGTATTTCTGGGAAATGCATCAAATAAAGTACAGAAATTCCTGACGTCTCCACCATCAACGGGGTCTCTAACTTCTTCGGGTGTAGATCAAGCGGATGTCTTGATCGTTTCGCACAGCGCACTGCCTGCGAATGTATCTCCAGAGCTTATTAAAAAAATATCACCGGCATATCTCGTGTATTCAAAAACCTTGGACAGGGAAGGAACAAAAAAGAAGATAATTCCAGATCCGTTCGCGTATCTTTCTGAAGATAGGAAATTCAATCTGAAAGAATCCGGGACGGTAAAGATCACTTCGGATGGTGCAACCGTACAAATAAAAAAAGCCCGAAGGCCTTAATTATTTTGGATTAAGCCAAACTTATTTTATAACGCCAGCTTTCTTAAGAGTGCTGTATGCGCCATTCTTCTGGATAGTACGGAGTGCGCGGGTTGATATATTCAAAATGATTGTTTTTTTCAATTCAGGGACGTAGATTCTCTTTTTCTGGAGGTTCGGGTATTTGCGAATATTGCCGCAGGGATTGAACTGCGTTGCACGAGTACGGTTCGAGTAGCGACCGCCCATGATGGAACCTCTTTTAGTTATTGCACAGACTTTAGCCATAAAATTAATGAGAAACATATGCTAACATATGGATATACAAACTTCAAGTTTTTCTCTGGGGTTACGTCATACATATCATGATAACCGTCATATCCATAGTCATCCTTATATTTTCCGTGATTATCCATGAAGTATCTCATGGCTATATGGCTGACCTATTGGGAGATCCCACAGCCCGAATGCAGGGAAGGCTGACCCTGAATCCAATCGCGCATATCGATCCGGTCGGGTCCATCATTGTCCCTCTCATTACATCACTCTTCGGTTTTACTTTTGGATGGGCGAAACCGGTTATATACAATCCATATAATTTGAAGAACAAGCGCCAAGGCGAGTTTTTAATTGCTATAGCCGGTCCGCTGTCGAATATTGTCCTCGCTCTTATTTTCGGAACGATCATCCGTTTTGTGGCAGCCGGTCAAAGTACAATGACGCCTTTCATAGAGGTTGCCTCATATATAGTGCTTATCAATATCGTTTTGGCGGTTTTTAACCTCATTCCTATTCCGCCCTTGGATGGATCAAAACTTTTGTTCGCCTGGTTGCCACAGCAATATGGCCGCATGAGGATACTCATGGAAACATATGCACCGATGTTCATACTCATTGTCGTTTTCTTTCTGTGGCAGGTCATTTCTCCGATAATATTTCCCATTTTTAAACTTTTTACAGGAATCAATTTTTAGTGACTCGGGAGTTCAACGAGCAAGCGCGTACCCCGTTCTCGGGCACTTGACATTAACATCAGAACTGGTACTATCATGACAGATTTTAATTTGGTCGGATCGCAGCCCGATCACGGGGGATGGATACCCCGGTGCCAGCTTGGTTGGGCTGGTGCCGGGGAACCCCTTAGTTTTCTATGGTTAGCCGGATGTTCCTCCTGCGATCGTAGGAAAAGTGAGTGCTGACGGTGCGGTGCATTGTTAGATTAGTTAACCGTCAGCACTCCGATTTATCGGGTTAGTTGAAGAATTACAAGGCGTACATCTGTGCGCCTTTTGTCTTGCCCTATACATATTCATGTGATAAGGTACTTCCACTGTCTTAGTAAGACACGTACATTATTCAGGCAAGAATGAGTAATCGCCTTGGTACATCTCACACCAACCGCGGTGAATAATTCAGAATTGCCACTAGCTTTTATTCGTAAGTATTAAACATGCCAACAATAAACCAGTTAACAAAAATCCATCGCAAGCGTTTCAAGCAGAAGTCGAAATCCATCGCATTGACACGAACATTCAATTCGATCAAGAATCGTCCGGTATTCTTTCCCGCACCATTCAAACGAGGTGTCTGCGTGAAAGTAACAACCAAGACTCCAAAGAAGCCTAACTCAGCTATCCGTAAGATTGCCCGCGTTCGTCTCACTAACGGTCTTGAGGTCACTGCATATATCCCAGGAATGGGACATAACCTGCAGGAACACGCCGTAGTTCTCCTTCGCGGAGGCCGTGTCAAAGACGTAGGTTTGCGTTATTCCATAGTTCGAGGCGTTTTGGATTGTGCCGGTGTAGAAAGTCGCAGAAAAGGTCGCAGTCAATACGGCAACAAGAGACCGAAGGCCGCCCAGGCTTAATTAAGAAGATTGAAGACCAATCTTAAATATAAACTATCATGCGAAGAAAACTAAACATAAAACGCGTATTGAAGCCCGATGTGACATACCAATCACTCAAGCTTTCCAAATTTTCAAATTATATAATGGAATCAGGCAAGAAAAATATTGCACGCGGCATCGTTGCTGACTGCATGGAGGCCATCAAAGAGAAGGCAAAGGTTGAGAACCCTCTCGAACTTTTCGAATTGGCCCTCAAAAATACCACTCCTGCTATGGAAGTCCGTTCCCGCCGGGTAGGAGGAGCAAACTATCAGGTTCCTCGCGAAGTTCGTCCGGAACGCAAGCAAGCTTTGTCCATGAAATGGATCATCGAAGCCGCCCGTTCAAAGAAGGGAGCCCCCATTCATCTCAAACTCGCTGACGAGATCATTGCAGCATCAAAGAATGAAGGCGAAGCTGTCAAAAAGCGTGATAACGTTCACAAAATGGCAGAGGCCAACAAGGCATTCGCACACTTTGCGTGGTAGATTTTGGCTAGGCCAAAATCTCGTCGAGCTCAACCGATTCATTTATTTCTAAACATTAATTTTTATAGAGCGAGACGGAATTGATAGAGCTAGAGGCTTAGCTTACTCACATTATTTCTCGGATTGGTCGCGGTTATCCGCGGCCTTTTCGATTGTATCCTCAATATCTCCGCGCATTTCTTCCCAGTGCTCGCGAATTCTGTCACCCAAAGCCTTTACGTCTTCGCTGTCCATATCTTTTATGTCCTCGTACTTGTCTTTCAATAGGGAAGCCATGTCTTTGTAGATATCTTTGGCCATACTTCCTAATTCTCCGGTTGTTTCCATTGCCCGGTCTTTCATTTTGTACGCAAATTGTTTGATATCTTCACGTTTACGGGCACCTTTTTCAGTGCCATAGAGAAAATATGTAATTGCGGCTCCTATGCCCGCGGCGGCCAGTCCTATGCCAAGGTTCTTTTTAGCGCTTGATGATTCTCTTTCAAATAAATGTCGTCTGTTCATATGTGTATATAATTAGTACTCATGATGAGCGGTGTTAATAATATCTTCCGACCGTCCGTCGTATGAATCGCACGATCGTTCCGATGCCAAATCTATGGAAACGCATCGATTCACGCATCCGTCGTACCTCATCCATTATGAGATCGCCCTCAACCTTCGCTCTGTCTGTTATGTGACGCAGATTAGCTAGTATTTTGAATACATATACGAAAGCTATGATAAAAAGGACTGCAATCACAGCTACGGCGACAGTCGTTACAAAGAAGAATATGTCAGCATGAATTAATGTATTCATTATTACAGCTGACGGACAAGCTTCAGAAGTCTTACAATTTGATTATTTCGCTCATTTGCTGTATCGTACTTGGCACTAAGAGCCATTGCGCTTTTTTATTTATCACTAAAAATAAGGCTATATTTTATGAACCGCGACTACCCATTGGAGAGAATGCGAAACTTCGGCATCATCGCCCACATCGATGCCGGCAAAACGACTACATCTGAACGTATCCTTTACTACACAGGCATGACTCACAAGATCGGTGAAGTTCATGAAGGTGACACTGTCACTGACTGGATGGAACAGGAGCGCGAGCGCGGTATCACTATTACTGCAGCTGCGGTTACATGTTTTTGGAATCCTACCTATATGCCAAAAACGGATTCGTCGAAGAAGGTCCGATTCAATATTATCGATACGCCAGGCCACATCGACTTTACCGTGGAAGTAAAGCGTTCTCTCCGCGTGCTCGACGGCGCAGTCGTGGTATTCGACGGCGTTGCCGGCGTGGAACCTCAATCTCAAACGAACTGGCGCTATGCCGATGAAGGAAAAGTTCCTCGTCTCTGTTTCATCAACAAATTGGACCGCACCGGTGCGTCATTTGAAAAGTCATACAAGTCTATTCTTGAAGGTTTGAATAAAAATGCAATCCGATTCCAGATTCCTATCGGTTTGGAAGGGGAACACAAGGGTGTTGTCGATCTTATGCAGATGAAGGCTTTCTATTTTGAAGGAGAAATGGGCGACAAGATCATTGAGGCGGAGATTCCAGCTGAGCTTCTCGAAGAAGCAAAAAAATATCGCGCAGAAATGGTAGAAAAGATCGTCGAACGCGATGAGACTGCAATGCAGAGTTACCTTGAAGGCAAGGAGGTCGGTATCGAGGATCTCAGGAAGATTACCCGTAAGGCAGTTATTGCCAACGAGATTTTCCCTGTGTTTGCCGGTTCAGCATTGAAGAACATTGGTGTTCAATTGGTTCTCGATGCCGTCGTTGATTATCTCCCATCACCTTTGGATATTCCTTCTGTGCACGGCATCAATCCGAATACAGGTGAAGATGTAGTCCGAAATGCCTCAGATGAAGAGCCTTTTGCGGCTTTGGCATTCAAACTTCAGAATGACCCATTCGTTGGTGCTCTGACCTTCTTCCGCGTGTACTCCGGATCCATCGAAGCTGGAACATATATTTATAACTCAACAACGGGCAAGAAAGAGCGTTTGGGCCGTATCGTTCGCCTCCAGGCTGACAAGCGCGAAGAAGTCAAAAAAGTTTTTGCAGGCGAGATCGCCGCAGCTGTAGGTTTGAAAGATGCCCTTACATCAAACACATTCTGTGATGAGAACAACCCGATAGTTTTGGAGGTCATCAAATTTATGGAACCCGTCGTTTCTCTCCGCATCGAACCAAAGACCAAAGCCGACCAGGAAAAAATGGGCATGGCTCTCCGCAAACTCGGTAACGAAGATCCTACTTTCAGAATTTCTTCAAACTCGGAAACAGGCGAGACTATCATTTCAGGTATGGGTGAACTTCACCTCGAGATCATGGTGGATCGTATGAAACGCGAATTCGGCGTCGAAGCCAATGTCGGCGAGCCACAGGTGGCATATCGCGAGACGATCATGAACTCTGCCGAGGCAGAACACAAATATATCAAGCAGACCGGAGGTAAAGGTCAGTACGGACACGTTCGCCTCACAGTCAAACCTTTGGAACCATGGCCAGAAGGCGAGAAGATCCCAAAGAACGTTCATCGCTATGATGACTTCGAATTCATCAACAACATCAAGGGAGGTGTGATTCCAAATGAATTTATTCCTGCAGTTGAAAAGGGAGTTCGGGAAGCTATGGATCGCGGTATCGTTGCCGGATACAAATTGGTGAATGTTTCCTGTGAACTTACATTCGGTTCGTATCACGATGTGGACTCATCGGAAATCGCTTACAAGATCGCTGCCTCACAAGCTTTCCAAGATGCAGCCAAGCGTGCGAAACCTGTCATTCTCGAACCTGTCATGAGACTCGAAGTCGTTGCTCCAGAAAAATACATGGGTGACGTCAACGGTTCCATTGCTTCCAAGCGCGGCACTATCGAAGGTTCGGAACCAAAAGGCCAGGACCTCGCCATTCATGCCAAGGTTCCTCTTTCAGAGATGTTCGGTTACACGACACAGCTCCGTTCGATGACCTCGGGAAAGGGAAGCGCCATGATGGAATTTGATCACTATGAAGTTGTTCCTGCGAACGTAGCGTTGGAGATTGCGGAGAAAAGAAAATAAGATATTCAATAAGGTATTTGGAGGGGTTAATTAAATAAAATTAGAAATAAAAAGCATGCATTAAAAAACCACGGAACTCCGTGGTCGTGCTTTATGCGGTGGATTTACGACACAGACACAGATGTAGCCGCAGACTCTTTCAGTTTTGCCCGAGTTTCTGCCAGGATAGCCTCGATCTTTTCTGCACAGCCGTTTCCCCGACAGTCGAGGACGAATTTGATTGCACATCGGACTTCATCGAGATCTTTTTGGAATCTCTCCATGACTTTTTCTATCCGCAGTTCCTCATCTTTCCATGTGAGATAGACAGAGACACAGAAAGCTATCTGAATGATCTCACTCATGTCCAATTCGGATACCGTGTGTCTGGTGCAGACTTCCAAAGCGATATCCAGTAACCCTCTTTTGTGGGGAGCAGTTACCTCCATCTCGGATGCGATTTCGTGAATCGCGGGTTCCATGTCTTCCAGAGGAAGGCAGGATAGAATTTCAGCCAATAGATCATTGACTTTTTGTTTAAAGCCGGGATCCCTCACTGCTTTGTTCATTCTTGTGCGTGCAGCTCTGCAGGTGTCTGATTTTACACCGAAGCGCCGACCTATCGAATGGTCAGTGCATCGGTACTTATCGGGGAAGCCGCGAGTACAAAAGTACATGAGGATCATTTGTGCCTCAGTATGTTTGGCATCGTGTCCACGTTCAAGTATCTGGTCAGGAGAGATTCCACATGCCCTTCCCACCACTTCCTGGGCCCGTCGAAAGAGTTCATCTCGATCAAGGTGCATAGTTTACGGTTGTTAATTATTTTTTGTTCCGTTGGTCATACTAAACCGTCGTTGTTTCAATGTCAATTTTCACCTACCTCTCCAATTCTTGAAAAGCACCCCCGCTTTGCGTGCCAGTATTGTTTGCTCCGATGGGGATACCTGTTGATAACTCCTCCTTGTCCCGAAAAGTACAGATGCTATACTTTCCTCACTACCCAAAGGCATGTCCTCACATTGAGGCATGTCTTTCTCCGTTATTGGATACCGTAGTAAATTCTTGCAGTAAATTTTATTAACATATAAATACCTTATGAATACTCACCATCACCTAAAATATATTGTAGTTCTTATTCTCTTAACTTTTATATCCTACCAGCTTCCGCAAGTCCATGAAGCTTTGGCACAATCGTCAAATTCAAAAGTGACTCCTTTTTGTCATACGTTTACGGAACAACTTTACTATAATCAAACTCTTGCATATACGAATACAGATAATGATGCTTATCAAAATAACCTCTATTCGCGAGATTTTTCAGACATACGCACTAAGATTAGCACAGAGACAAAGGCTTTATATCGCATATTGAGTGAACGTGCCGGCTTCCAGCTCGATTCGAGTGAGAAAAATGGCAAATTTGGACTTTCGATGGCGGTATCTGTCGCCACATTTCAAAAAAATAATGGGCTGATGGTAAACGGTGTTCTTGATACACCTACGTCCTTCAAACTCAATGCTTTGTATGGATGTATAGAAAAAATTGGCATTGTTGTGGAATCGCAAGCATCAGGCATTACCCGCATAGAACGCGGCAATACTCTCAAAGTAAATCTCAAGATTTCCGGACTCTATATGAATGATACTCTTCGCGTGGCTTTGGTTCCCGCGAATGCGACCACCGAAGTTGCTTCAACAACCGGCATCGCCGCCAATGGAGCAGTAACAGTCTCTTTGCGGATTCCAGCGGCTGTTTCCACCGGAGACTACAAAATAAGAGCTACCATTGTTACAAATAATATATCCGCTCTTTCGAAAGGAGTTGTAAGTATTTTCAGTTCAGACAGTATAACCATTAACCGTCCGAGCGGGGATTCGCCGATCGTCGTGACTCCGGGACGCAGCACGACCATAGGCTGGACTATAAGCGGTAACGTCGGGCCTGTTTCCATCTCGTATATCAAGAATGGCGCTACCACCACTCTTGTGTCATCGGTAAAATCCATTTCGGGATCCAATTCATATGTGTGGAATACTCCAGTCGGGTTATTACCCGGCACCGGATATAAATTCCAGGTCAAGAGTGTTGAACTCAAGAATATTTCAGACACAGCGGTATTCAGTGTCGTGACGAGTAAGACTGTCGGTACGGTTAGCACAGATGTGTCTTCTGCAGGCGTCCGTCCCGGCCAGCCGGTCGTCGTGTCCTGGTCAAGCGGTAACGTGGGAGTTTCCACGGTTCGCGTTGAACTTTTCAAAGACCAGACAAGCCTCTCGGCTAAATCTCTGTTGATTACTGCGTCAGAAAAAGAAAGGACATTCGTCATTCCAAAGAATGTGCAGCTTGGCAATAATTTCTTCTTCAAGGTTACCGATATTTCAAACATGGGAGTATTCTCAACGAGTACCTCTTTCGCTGTTGTGGCTCCAAGTCTGACTATCATGAATATTACTTCCGGCTCTCAAGCTCAGACCACGACCGTATCGCCGGGTGATAAGCTCACTATCACTTGGAAAACTGACGGTACTGTTCCGAAAATTTCACTCTATTATGTGGACACAAATGGGGTAAACAATGTGATTGACGCTGTCGAGGTCAATCGTGT
This sequence comes from Patescibacteria group bacterium UBA5187, assembly GCA_002413065.1. Taxonomy (GTDB): domain Bacteria; phylum Patescibacteriota; class Minisyncoccia; order Phycocordibacterales; family PALSA-1337; genus C7867-002. Next base: position 102,061 of record DHWH01000015.1, on the reverse strand, counting down.
CAAAGATACCCTGACAAGTTATGTGTGGACCATTCCAAAAAGCTTTGCTACCGTAGGTACTTTCCACATTTATATTACTCAATACCAAAATGCTGCAGTTAATGATACGAGTGATACCACGTTCTCTGTAGTCGTTCCTGCAGTGACACTCTCGAATCCGACGGCAGGTCAATCATTCATGCCGGGAGATACTATCCCTGTAGCATGGAATTATAGTGATAGTATGACAGTGAGTCTCTTCAAAGGCGATGCGCTGATCGTGAACAAGTCATTGCAGACGAAAGGCACTTCATACAATCTTACAGTTCCTACCGATGTACTACTGGGCACGGATTATACCGTGAAGGTAGTAAGCAACACGAACGCAGCAATAGCCACTACAAGCCATTCATTTTCCATTACTTCCAACAAATCCATCGCGAGCGTAGTTCTCAGAAATAAAGCAACAAATCAGACTGCATCCGTATATAAACCTGGTGATACCGTCAACGCAACATTTGTAGCCAGGAACATTGTCGATATTGTATTTGAGTTGGTAAAAGACGGACGTATCTATCCCGGTACCACAAAGCAGATTATTTCTGCAAACAGGGGTGAAACAGGTGCTGATATAAAAATAGGTACTGGATACCCGGCAGGGAATTACGCAATGCATCTATATGATCCGGTTACTTCCGGCGTGACCATCTCAGTTCCGTTCACTGTCGTTCATTAAAATAGTGGCCGAATACACACTCTAGGATAATTCGAAAAAACCGCCTTTTGGGGCGGTTTTTGATTTGAGGATATGGAATGCTAAACTAGGTAATAGGTATGACAGTTACACGGCTAGATTTATACGTCTACAGAATCTATTAAATTATAACCATCCTATGAAAAATTACATTAGTATTTCAGGCATCGCTCTAGCGGCTTTCGTCTCGATTGTTTCGGTAAGTTCGGCGCAAAATTTCACTTTTTCCAATAATCTTTCAGCGGGTTCGAGTGGACAGGATGTGGTAAATCTTCAGACATGGCTTATTACTAATGGATTTGATATTCCGTCTGTCAGTTCAGGTGCATCAGGCAAGGGATATTTTGGTTCACAGACACAAGCCGCTGTTGCGGCATACCAGAGATCTGTCGGTCTTCCTGCTCTTGGATTTTTCGGTCCGCTGACACGACAGCATCTCAATAGTGGTGTCGGCAACCCTCTCAACCTTGCTATCAATGTCGTTACTGCACCAAGCTCTTTGAGCGTGAATCAGTCAGGCACATGGAGTATTCAAGCAACCGGATCAAGCAATAGAACGGTGAGTTATTCGGTGCGATGGGGAGATGAAGGAGGTTACGTTATGACCCCTTTGAGTTCAATGTCAGGCTCACAGTTCAGTCAAAGCACGACGTTCACGCATGCATATTCAAATTCCGGAACATATACGATTACGTTTACGGCACGTGATGATAGGGGATTTGTTGCTACGAAGAATGTTACCGTTACTATTGGTACCGTCACAACTTCCCTCATTCTCCTCTCGCCAAATGGTGGGGAAGTATGGCAAAAAGGCACCACACAAAATATTACGTGGAATATGCCTTCAATATATACATACGTTGATATTTCCCTCGTTCCATATTATCAGCCGTGCACGGGACAGATATGTCCGATGACTGCGTCGGGCGTACAATCGGCTTTGTATCCATATCACGCTCCATATGTTATCGCTAACAATGTAAGCGGTAACAGAGGCGTATAG
>DHWH01000015.1:83464-100203 GCA_002413065.1 Patescibacteria group bacterium UBA5187 | reverse complement strand
AGCGGTAACAGAGGCGTATACAGCTGGCAAGTCGGCAGCAGTATGTACTCCTATGGGGCACAACAAAATCTTGCTACTGCTATTCCTGACGGTCAGTACACACTTCAAGTGTGCGTGACCGGTACTTCAAATTGCGATTCGAGCAATGCTCCATTTACTATATACACAAATACATCGGGTAATAGGGCTCCTGTCATAAGCGGTATTGATGCTCCGACGATACTCGCTGTCAATCAATTGGGAACATGGACGGTCCGTGCGACGGATCCATCGAATGGCACATTGAGTTTTAGTGTTGATTATGGCGATACCGGCATTTGTCCGATGGGATATTCTTGTACTACGGAAGCTCCCGCAGCCAGATCTTCCACGCAGACGGTTTCCACATTTACGCACCAGTATGCAACGCCGGGCACATATACACTTAGATTTATCGTTACAAATAGCGCAGGTCTAAGTGTCCAGTCAACTGCAACAGTTCAAGTCAACAATACCTCGACAGTCGGTTCACTGAAAATGACTCGCCCAAACGGCGGGGAAGTATGGCAGAAGGGAACGACACAAACTATTACATGGACGGCACCGGCATATTTTCGGGCTACATACGCGGATCTGAAACTAGTTCCGATATACCAATGTCCGTCAGGATTGATGTGTGCCCAGGTAATGCCGGCACCTTATGCTATTGTGACGGGTATAAGTATCAATCAAAATTCATATAGCTGGAGAGTTGGTGATACGATCAACACGTACGCGACAAATAATCTCGGCAGCGCCTTGGAGGGTCAATACACCGTTGAGATCTGCGAATCGGGCACTTCAAATTGCGATTCCAGTGATGCGCCTTTCACCATTTCCTCAGCACAGACATCAAATGTTCCTGATGTGAATGTGGTGACGCCAAACGGCGGTGAAGCATTCAGGATAGGCAATCAGTATCAGATTTCATGGAGATTGGACGGAACTATACAGCCGCAATACAGGGTACTTTTGACGCTAACACAAAATACACAGCCGAATAATCCTGTCTCGGGTGGAAATTACATTGCCTTGGTGAATCCTTCAGTTGTGGGCAATACATTTAATTGGACAGTGTCACCCTACACAATAACTTCCGATATATCAGGAGATTTGCGACCAGGTTCGAATTATCGTATCCGAGCTGAACTGTACGATAGTTATTCTTGTTATGGATTCTGTAATTCGCAAACGCCAAATGGCAGGATGATCGCCTATGACGAAAGTGACGGATATATAACAATTGCACAGTAAACTATTCTCTAGTTACGTCAAAATAAATAAGATTACCTGGAAATTTGCAGATACTATTGCGCTATGCTACTATGCCTGTTACGCGCATTGGCCTTCGGCGGCCCGACCTACTGGTCGCATGCGTTTCATATTGTTCTGTAGTTGAATTGGAGAGTTACGCAGTAATTTTCCCCTGATAATTACGGGAATATGGGAGGTACTATTAATAATTTATCTTTGGCTCTCGCTGTATGGCATCACGCTCATACAATGCGAGCCAAAGCACTAAAGTAATAAGAATATAATATTATGGCAGCAGCAGAATTCGCACGTACAAAGCCGCACGTTAACGTTGGAACCATCGGTCACGTTGACCACGGAAAAACAACTTTGACAGCTTCGATTCTCGAAGTTCAATCAAAGAAAGGCCTTGCAAATGCAAAGGCGTATTCGGACATTGCAAAGGGAGGTACCGTTCGCGATGCATCAAAGATCGTTACTATCTCATTGGCACACGTTGAGTACGAATCAACCGCACGCCACTATGCTCACATCGACTGTCCCGGCCACGCTGACTTCGTAAAGAACATGATCACAGGTGCCGCCCAAATGGACGGAGCCATTCTCGTCGTGTCCGCTCTTGACGGTGTTATGCCACAGACACGTGAACACGTCCTTCTTGCAAAGCAAGTCGGTGTTCCAAAAGTACTCGTTTTCCTTAACAAATGTGATGCAGTAGAAGAAAAAGACCTTATTGACCTGGTTGAGGAGGAAGTGCGTGAACTTCTCGACAAGCAAGGTTTTGATGGAAAAGGCGCTCCAGTTATCCGCGGTTCAGCCCTCAAAGCTCTCGAAGGCGATGCGGCTTGGACAGTCAAGATCGACGAGCTCATGAATGCTCTCGATGCTTACATTCCTACACCAATTCGTGAAGTCGATAAGCCATTCCTTATGCCTATCGAAGATATCTTCTCTATCGAAGGTCGCGGTACAGTAGTTACCGGACGTATCGAACGCGGAATAATCAAGGTTGGCGAGGAAGTTGAAATCATCGGTTTCCGTGATACAGCAAAGACGACCATCACTGGTATCGAAATGTTCAATAAATCTCTCAAGGAAGGTATGGCCGGCGATAACGCAGGTCTCCTCCTCCGCGGTACTGCAAAGGATGACGTTTCCCGCGGTCAGGTTTTGGCCAAGACCGGTTCCGTCAAACCTCACACAGAATTCGAGTCAGAAATCTACGTTTTGAAGAAAGAGGAAGGTGGTCGCCACACTCCGTTCTTCACAGGTTACAAGCCTCAGTTCTACATCCGTACTACGGACGTAACTGGCGAAGTAACTCTTCCTGAAAAGGTTGAGATGGTTATGCCAGGAGACACAGTTACCTTCAAGGTAAAGCTCGTAGCTCCAGTAGCCCTCGAAGAGAAGATGCGTTTTGCAGTCCGTGAAGGAGGCAAGACAGTAGGTGCCGGAGTTGTAACGAAGATCGTCAAATAAGTTATAGTCTATAAAGTTCACACGAAATTATAGACTCATTAATACTATGGCAACCCCAAAAGATACAATTAAAAAAGAGACCAAGCCCAAGGCGGCCCCGCGCGTTCGCAAAGCCAAGGCTATAGATGAAGTACCTCATCTTCGTATCCGCGTCCGCGCCTACGAGCACAAGATCCTCGACGCTTCATTGAAACAGATTATGGATACGGCAGCACGTTACGATGCTGAAGTTCATGGTCCTGTGCCTTTGCCGACAGAGATCAAGAAGTACACAGTGAACCGTTCTTCATTTATCGACAAGAATTCCCGCGAACAGTTCGAGATGCGCGTTCACAAGCGATTGATCGATATCATCAATCCAAATCCGAAAGTTATCGAAGCATTAACAAACCTAAGCTTACCATCAGGAGTCAATATTGATGTGAAGATGATGTAATCAGTCAGACCGCAAGACTTTACGACTTATACTAAATCCCATGAAATTCATTCTAGGAAGAAAACTCAATATGACGCAGATCTACGATGCTGCCGGTAACGCTATTCCAGTGACGGCTGTAGCTGTGCGCGGAAACGTCGTTACGCAGGTTCGCACCAAGGACACGGATGGATACGAAGCTGTTCAGGTGGGTGAAGGATCTCGAAATCCAAATCGCATTGCCAAGCCGCAAAAAGGACATTTTAAGGAGTTGGGTTCATTTGCTTCAGTTCATGAATTCCGTTTCGATGCGCCGACCGTAAAAGTTGGCGATAAGATGGAGCTCTCACAGTTCAAAGCAGGTGATAACCTTACTGTAAGTGCGATCTCAAAAGGTAAAGGTTTCCAAGGCGTGGTCAAGCGTCATGGTTTCCATGGAGGCCCTCGAACTCACGGTCAGAAACACTCTGAACGCGAGCCAGGTTCTATCGGGGGCGGTCTCCGAACCCACGTGCCTGTAGGTATGCGCATGGCGGGCCGTATGGGAAGCGACAGAGTCACTGTACGTAACCTTAGTGTTGCTCACATCGACGCCGAAGAGAGTATCTTATACGTCTCAGGGGCTATTCCTGGACGAAGGGGAACGATCGTGGAGATTGTTGCGAAATAATTTCTTTAAATAAACTAGCAAAGCTCTAAATTAGATTTCAAAAACTGCCACCATGTTCGGGGGCAGTTTTTGTATGTGCAGTTATTCGTAGTCTGCTATACTTTTCATATGAACCATGCGGGCAAGAGGCTTTTCATATCAGGTATTCCGACTTCAGGTAAATCTTACTTGGCAAAACGTCTCGCTGACGAGGTGCATGGGGTTGCAATCCGAAGGATTGTGGCTGGGTTTTATGGAGAAGATTGATTCTTATAAAAATGAAAAGAGGCCGGTTATTTTTGAATGTGTAAATATTATGCCGCATCTCGCAAAATGTGACCTCGGTTTTCCAGGGATTGTACTTATTGGAAGATCATACGAAGAGACATTGAAACGTATTCAAGGATATCCAAGATGGGGCAACACTCCTCATTTGCAGGAAATGGAGGCAAAATGCTTCTTTTTTACGGAAAGACCGCACTACAAAGAAGAAGCAGAAAAATATGGATATCCAGTTTTTGAAACGGCAGAAGAAGCGTTTCAGCCGGCTTTGGATTTATTGAATTAGTAGTCGGTACGCGTCTGCGCCGTTTGGAAACACAGCCTAAAGTCACGTAAACGTAATTACACCGCCAAATACATAGCTTTTTGCCGCCTATGCAGTGATATGTTTCCTCACCAACTTGTACTCGTGCCATGTAAGTGCGATCAGGAAAATATCAAATATAGTCAGCAGGATGAGGAAGATCGAAAAGCCGAATGTTAGTCTGTATAGCTGATATACAACAAATAGAATAAGCACTGCTATAGTAGCCGGATACGCCCATATTTTCTTGCGTAGCAGACTTACTACAAGAAATAGTTTGATGATCCCGTGAGAGAGCAGGTAAAAGGCCGTAAATAGTTGGGTATGCGAGTATAGATAAGGAAGTACATGCTGAATTGTATTGGCAACGAAATCGCCAGGATCTTCTAGAAGCTCGCGTTGGACTAGGAATGTCAATGTTTCCGTCACAATCCCTGTAAATAGGAAAAGAATGCCGGCGAGTATCTCGATTGTCCCGTTTATGCCTTTGAGGATAAGGCTCCAAAAGAATATTCGTAAAATGTTTTTTTCGGAGAATGATGGCATCATGATGTACAGACGAGCTGGAAATATCGAGCCTTACAATATGAGGTCAAATGACAAAACCCCAGGTCCCATGAAGAGAAGCGCTATTGCCATCGCAAGGAGAAGGACATAGTAATTCACACCGTCAGTGAGGAATTTCTTTTCATTGATTTTGAAGCCGATTTTGAATATGAGAATGATGGCGTTAATGAGAGCGGCCAGCTGGGTATAGAGACCGACGATGAGGAAGATGGCAATGATTACCTCGATAAGGCCATATCTATAACTATTGCTTCCTGAACTTTGTCCTTCGCCTCTCATTTTCCTGAGGCCAAAATAAAGCAGAGTAAAACCCAAAACGACTCGAATGATGAATGGCGCAATTTGCTCGTAGGCTAGGAGCGAGGGAAATAGTAAAAATGGATGCATAGTTTTGGGTTAAGGATTATAAGGACATTGGTAGTATAGCAATTATTCTTTGTTTTTAAAGCAGTATGGTGAGGCCTTTAAAAGGTGTATAATTGGCGTTATGAATGAATCTTCGGTAGCCATTTCAAAAGACAGCAAATATTTTCTTTTTATAGGCGTTCTTTTCGTCGCGGTTTTAATGATTTCAAATACGATAGCAGTAAAAATTGTCCAGATCGGCCCCCTTATTTTTACCGGTGCAATCTTTACATTTCCAGTAAGCTATGTATTTGGAGATGTTCTCACGGAAGTCTACGGCTACAAAGCATCCAGAAAAATCATTTGGTCTGGATTTGCGGCCCTTGTGCTTATGGCTCTTTGCTACTATTTTATTCAAATTCTCCCTGCGGCTTCATTTTGGCAAAATCAAGGCGCGTATGAAGTTATTTTAGGAGCCGTACCGAGAATTGTAATTGGTTCCATAATCGCTTATTTTGTGGGTGAATTCAGCAATTCGTATGTTATGTCGAGGATGAAGATCCGTAGTAATGGAAGGCGTTTGTGGATGAGGACTATCGGTTCGACAGTTGTAGGGGAAGGGATAGACAGTATTATTTTTGGAATTATCGCCTTCGCAGGAGTAATTCCTTTCTCAGGATTAATCATGCTTATTCTCTCCGGTTACATTGCGAAAGTTGTGTATGAAGCGATCCTGACTCCGGTTACGTATCTTGTTGTCAATAAACTCAAGCGAGCAGAGGGGATAGACGTTTACGACAAGGACATTAATTACAACCCTTTTTTATTTAAAGAATAAGACTAAAAGCTCGGTTACCGTGTCTCTGCCGTTGACTTCAAAGTACGCCTCTGTTAATATGCTTTGCACGCTCGTCAGAGCCTTTTTCTTTCATGGAAGCAACAATATACAACCAAACCGGGAAGGCCACTGGCAAAATCTCACTTTCAGAAGGTATTTTTGGCGTTCCTTGGAATGCTGACTTGGTTCACGAGGTCGTCAGATTGATGAACTCGAATTCACGAACCAACGTCGCCCATTCAAGGACTCGCGGCGAAGTGCGCGGCGGAGGCAAAAAGCCTTGGAAACAGAAGGGTACCGGCCGCGCTCGTCACGGTTCTACCCGTTCACCTATCTGGGTAGGCGGCGGTGTTACGCACGGTCCCCGTAACGATCAGAATTTTTCACGTAAGATCAACAAAAAGGCCAAATCTAAGGCATTATTCGCCATTCTTTCAAAAAAGTTCAAAGAAGGAGAGGTTCTCTTTGTTGATACTATGAAAATTGCCGATCCAAAGGCGAAGGATGCAAAAAATATCCTTACTTCGTTGGCTACCATCAAAGGATACGAAAGATTGGCTACAAAGAAATCGAATACGGCGATCATTGCAATGGACAAGAAAACCGTTTCTATCGAGAAGAGTTTCCGTAATTTCGGCAATGTTTCCATCGAGGAATTCCGCAATATCAACCCCGTTTCAGTTTTGAACCATACGTTTTTGATTGTTACCAACCCGGTAGAATCATTAAAGGCGTTTGTCGCAAAGACTTCCAAGGAAGCGTCTGAATAATTTCAATATTTAATCTCAATTTAATTTACTATTATGGCAATATTCGGTTTCAAAAAAAGAAAGGATGAAAAGCTCGAGCAGGGAGCCAAGTCCGCAAAATCAACAGCTGATAAGAAGTCAGGTGCCAAAGGACGCCAGGGCGGCGCAAAAATGACAAAGGCCGAGAAGACCGACAAGGTGTCAAAAGAGAAGTCTGTAGCCGTTGCGGTGCCTGTTCTCCACTCTGGACTCGAATCAAACGCCGCTTCCGTCGTCATTCGCCCTCGCGTTACGGAAAAATCAGGTATTTTGAGCCAAGGCGGTGTATATACATTCGAAGTAATGAAGAATGCAAACAAGCATACTATATCAAAGGCAATCCAAACATTATACAAAGTGACTCCGGTCAAAATTGCCGTTATCAATACCCCTATGAAAAATGTCTTTATCAAAGGCAGAAAGGGAACAGTCTCCGGCATGCGCAAAGCGATCATTACCGTCAAAAAAGGCGATAAGATCGACTTTGTATAATCCGACTCATCATTCATTTTCCATTTTCAATATTTAACTTATCAACATGAAATCATTCAGACCAACAACCAAATCACGAAGACACATGACAGTATTGCCATTCAAGGAATACGTCACGGCTTCGGAACCCTACAAGCCGTTGACCCATGGCATGAAGCGAGATATGGGACGCAATGCCTTCGGCCGCATCACGGTTCGCCACAAAGGGGGAGGCCACAAAAAACTCTATCGCGAGATTGATTTCATGTATGACAAGAAGGATATCATTGCCACAGTCAAAACCGTGGAATATGATCCTTTCCGTACAGGTTACATTGGTATCGTGAACTACAAAGATGGAGCAAAGCGTTACGTTCTCTTGCCAAAGACCATGAAAGTGGGCAATTCATTCATTGTTTCTGAAAATGCCCCTATCGAAACAGGCAATCGCCTCCCGTTAAAGAAAATTCCAGTCGGTACATTTGTTTTCAATATCGAAGTAAAGCCAGGCAGTGGCGCCAAGTTGGTTCGATCTGCCGGTTCATTTGGTCAGGTCGTCGCTAACGATGCCGGTTATACGCATATCAAGATGCCTTCAACCGAAGTTCGCAAAATCCACGAAAGCGCATGGGCATCTATCGGTGTAGTTTCCAACGAAGAATCACGCCTCGTTAATATCGGCAAAGCAGGCCGATCACGATGGCTCGGCATTTGTCCGACAGTTCGCGGTACTGCCCAGAACCCAGTTGACCATCCATACGGTGGAGGTGAACAGCGCTCCGGCCGCGGTCTGCGCCGTTTGAAGACACGTTGGGGCAAGCCGGCAGGAAAGGGACAGAAGACCCGTCGTTCGAAGAAATACTCGAACGTATACGTAGTCTCCCGTCGTCAGCCAGGCAAGAATATGAGAAGTGCTGTGTAATATCCATGCAGTGCCATGAGTAGAGTCCATCACACATTCTCGTATATAGTTAAGAAAACCATAAAGTTTGTTGATAGAATATTCTGGTTCATGATGGGCGATTAGACATTTGCCATTTTAGTTGACTTCAAAGTATGGCTCTGTTAATATGCGTTACGAGCTCAACGGAGCTCATTTTCATCATTTCATTGCACACAAGCCATCCAGTGCAAAAAATTTCCAAACAAAATCATGTCCCGATCACTCAAAAAAGGTCCATATGTTGAAGAGCGTCTTCTCAGGAAGCTTCTAGGCAAAAGGCCGGCAGATGCTGGTACTATTAAGACCTGGGCACGCCGTTCACAAATTTCCCCAGAAATGGTCGGGTTCACTTTCGGCGTTCACAATGGCAGAATCCATATCGATGTGTTGGTCACAGAAGATATGGTAGGACATCGTCTCGGTGAATTCTCACCTAGTCGCAAATTCGTCCGTCACGGAGGCAAGATGCAGAAGGAGATAGAACTCAAAGCCAAAGAGGCCGAGATGACTGCCGCTAAATCCGCAAAGGAAGCAGCAACTTCCGTTGCCACGAAAAAATAATATACTGACATGATTACCGCTTCACTTAAAAATTACCGTATTTCACCCCGCAAGGTTCGTTTGGTCGCAGATATGATCCGCGGCAAAAATGTCATTATTGCAAAAGATATTTTGACGCACGTATCAAAAAAGGCAAAGAGCGCACTTCATGATCTGCTCGATTCCGCCATTGCTAACGCTTTTCATAATCACCAGATAGAAAAAGAAGGTCTTTTCGTAAAAGAGATTCGCGTAGATCAGGGTCTTGTAATGAAACGCCATATGCCAGTATCACGCGGATCCGCACATCCTATCAAAAATAGGACAAGCCATGTCAGTATCATTCTGGATCAGCGCGTCGAGCCAGTCAAAAAACTGCGAGGCAAAGCAAAAGCAGCGGCCGCCGCCAATAAAAAATAATTACCATGTCCCACACCGTTCATCCGTATTCTCATAGACTTGGAATCATCCGTGATTGGAGGAGTCGCTGGTTCTCGATGCACAAGACATACCGCACCTACCTCAAGGGCGATTTGACCATCCGTGAATTCCTCCAGAAAGAGCTCCGCGCAAACTACATTGGCGGTATCGATATAGAACGCAATCAAAAGACTCTTCGCGTTATCGTGAAGACATCTCGTCCGGGAATGCTTATCGGCAAAGCCGGTGATGGCGTAGTAAAGCTCCGCGAAAAGATCCTCAAACTTCTTCGCCGCGAAAAGATCGATCTCAATGGTCAGGAACTCAAGATCGACATCGAAGAAATCCGCAGTCCGGAATCCAATGCGGCTATCGCAGGAATGATGGTTGCCGAGTCTCTCGAAAAGCGTCTGCCATTCCGCCGCGTTCTCAAACAGACCATAGAAAAAGTCATGGCAAACAAGGAAGTCCAAGGTATTCGTATTCGCCTGGGAGGCCGTTTGGGAGGTGCCGAAATCGCACGCAGCGAGGAGCTCAAGAAGGGAAGAATTCCGCTTCAGACATTGCGTGCCGACATCGATTTTGCCCGTGAAAAGGCACACATGACATACGGCGATATAGGTATCAAAGTATGGATTTATAAGGGCGAGATTTTTAAGAAAGATCAAGCCAAATAAACTTCCGACTTCAATTAATAAACTATCATGTTATTCCCAAAGAAAGTAAAACATCGTAAGTGGTTCACAATGCGTACGCATCCAGATAAGGAGGCGGCTCATGCTGATACTCGGGGCGTTACCCTCGCTTTCGGATCCTATGGTCTAAAAGCTATGAAGTATTCCCGCATCACTTCGAACCAGATTGAAGCCGCACGTAAAGTCATGGCCCGTTATGCAACCAAGTCAGGAAAAGTCTGGATACGCATTTTCCCGGACCATCCTTACACGCAGAAACCAGCCGAAGTGAAAATGGGAAAAGGTAAAGGAGATCCGATCGGCTTTATTGCCGAAGTCAAACCTGGCCGCATCATGTTCGAGATCGACGGTGTCGAACCAGCCGTAGCTGCCGAAGCTTTGCGCAAAGCAGGTACGAAATTGCCGGTCAAAACAAAGGTTGTAAGCAGGGCATAAATATAATTACTATTATGAAAATCAAGGAAATTACAAATAAGACCGCCTCCGACTTGAGCAAACTCTTGGGCGACAAGCGCGAGGCACTTCGTGTATTCCGATTTGGTACTGCCGGAGCAAAGACCAAGAATGTCAAAGAAGGCAGAGTAATCAGGAAAGACATCGCCCGCATCATGACAGCGCTCAATGGCGTGAATAAAGTTGCGAGCAAGAAATAAGGCCAAAAACTAGACATTTACCTGAATCTCAAGTAGTATCTCTAATCACATGACAACGACCAAAACAACTGAAAATAAGATCAAACACCAGACTTTTTCAGGCATGGTTGTTTCCGACAAAATGAAGGATACCACTGTCATAGAAGTCAAACGTTATGTGAAGCATGAGAAATATCACAAGTTCCAGACCAAGCGCACGAAACTCATGGCTCACGATCCAGGCAATACCAAGAAGATAGGGGATAAAGCCACTATCGAAGCTTGCCGACCGATTTCGAAACGCAAGGCTTTCAAAGTCATCGCATAAATCATTTCAATATCTTAATTTCCATTTAATACCATGATTCAGCCAAGATCAATCGTAAATATTGCAGATAACTCCGGTGCCAAGATCGGACGCATCTTCAAAGTACTTGGCGCTACCCGCAAGCGATATGCCGAGCTCGGTGAGATCGTTGTTTTGTCCGTCCAAAAAGCAGAACCTCGAAAGGCTATCAAGAAGAAAGATGTTCTCCATGCTGTCGTAGTTCGTCAGACAAAGGCCATGCGCCGCAAGGATGGATCTTACATTCGTTTTGATGAGAACGCAGTCGTCATCATCGAAAAAGATAAGAAGGAGCCAGTCGCAGGACGTATCTTCGGTCCTATTCCACGCGAAATAGGCGAGGCTGGTTTCAAAACGATCGCTTCACGAGCGCCGGAAATCGTCTAATACATTATATTTACCACTATGACTTCAATGCATGTAAAAAAAGGCGATATGGTAATCATCCTCTCGGGTGATGACAAAGGCAAGACTGGCAGAGTTCTCAAGGCTTTTCCTTCTGAAAAGAAGGTGATCGTCGAGGGTTTGAATACAGTAAAGAAACATGTCCGTCCCCGCAAAGAAGGCCAGAAAGGACAAGTAGTCGACCAGGCAATGCCTATGCATGCGTCCAAGGTTATGAAAGCCGATCAGGTCAAGGCCAAGAAAGCGAAAGCCTAAATTTTAAATTACTACCATGGCATACACAACAGCTTACGAACTCAATAAAAATTCATACAAGGCTCTCAAGGAGACTCTCGCTCTCGTGAATCCAATGCAAGCACCACGTCTCGTCAAAGTGGTTATTTCGAATGGTTTCGGTTCAGTCAAAGATAAAAAGAAGATCGAACTTATTGCAGATCGTTTGATGAAGATCACAGGTCAGAAGCCTGCGGTTCGTTCCACAAAGAAAGCCATTGCTTCCTTCAAGACCCGTACAGGCGATGCTGTAGGGTACCAGATCACTCTCCGTGGCAAGCGCATGACCGAATTTTTGGATCGTCTCATCCACATCGCTCTTCCTCGTACAAAAGACTTCCGTGGCCTTTCTCGAGCATCCGTTGATGCGATGGGCAACTATACGATGGGTGTCAAAGAACACACTATTTTTGCAGAAACATCCGATGAAGATTTGAAGGACGTTTTTGGTTTTGCTATCACGATAGTTATTACTTCAAAAGATAAAAAGTCTACTCTCGCATTTTTGGAACATATGGGCATGCCTTTGAAGAGGGAAGGAGATACAAAGAAATAGTTCGCGAAATAGGGGCTCTAATTTAGATAAATAAAAAATCTCGGCCCTCGTCGGGATTTTTATTGCATGTTGTAGGCGTTTCAGGTTGCACCAAAAAGCTATATGCCACGTAGTGATAGTGGGGAGAGAAGAAAGAACTTTGAAAACCAGATCTCGAAAGAAATAATGATTTCTGGATGTGAATATGTCGGCTTTTTCATGACTTTCCAATCCCTCAAGTACTCTCAGTTGCTCCCCAGCCCCGACATTTTCACCTCTCCACCTCCATTATTCCTTTCACCCCGTCTCACTCATTTGCTCTTTATTATCCTTGTTCTTTGCTCCTTTCACTTTCGCTCTTTCTTCTTTTCTCAGCCATGCACTTCTCTCCGCATGGCTTTTTCATTTCAATAACATTTTTAATTTCTCCAATGCCTCATCAATAAATCGTTTTTTGATGCGTGAGAGAGTATCATCATCGGAGTGGTATACTCCCATTAATGTATCGTAGTCTGAAGTAATCAGAACGATTTTCTTTGCCAGCAAATTTATTTTTTGGATGGGGAATGCAAGTTTAATAATCGGACCTTTTGATAGTATTTCAGTGGGTGCATATCCTATGCAATCGACTACGATAAGCCGTTTTGCTTTGGAGATTTGTCTTGCGTATTTCTTTTCAAAATTTCTATATCCTCGTCCCCAATATACCGGATAATCGTATGAAAGTTCTTCATTTCCATCCAATACGAAGAGATTGTTATTCAGAAGTTGGGGGTCTTCAGAGATCAGTTGTAGCATAAGTGCTGTCCCGCTCGCATTATCCGCCGCGCCTGTTCCAACGGAATCAAAGTGAGAGAACAATATCTTTTTCGGATTTTTGGTATTGCCAATGAGAATCTGTCGCGTGTCCTGCATCTTTTTTTCAACTCGTAGTTCGCCACGTATATTCCTGGCATTACATAGAGCTTTTAATGATTCTCTGGATATTGCAAGAGAAGGTGCGAATGAAAAATTTGCTCGGGATATGATGGAAGATTTGGGGTTTACATTTACGTGAGGCATATCCAGAAAATATCTAGAGGATACGAGCGAACTTACCAGTGCGTACGCATTTGTTATAGTTCCTGAAGTTAGTCCGGTGGGTAAACAGGGGATCGCGCCTTTTTCGGTCTTGAGAGACCATTTTTTCCATACAGGCAATGCGGTACGGTATGTTTCTGTCCTGAAAGGAATCTGATTTTTTGTGAGCACTGAAGAAATATGCGAATACGCTTTTTTCAGGGCAGCACCTTGGCGAGTGCCCAAAGCCGTCAAATTTTTCATGACTGTTTTGAAGATTGAATTGTTTGAGGAAGTCTTCATGGTGATATGTTAATCTAGTATAAAAATTCCAACAAGTAGCATGACTTGTCACTTGTTGGAAGTTGTCTAAGAGCAGTTTCAGTTACGCTGTTCTGCCGAATTGGATTACTTGATCAGCAAACCATCTCGTCATTGCAGATGTATCATCTGACCAATAATGCAAACCTGATAATGTTTCCGCGGCACGCGCGGGATTATCGAGTATATGCTGATTTACATACAGCATGTCCGGACGCAGGGGAGTTGTTTTAACAACGAGAGGCATAAACCCGGTGGCTGCAAACACTTTGTTCATCTCGGTCTCGAATAGCTTCCGCGCCTCAGGTACGCCCCCAGCTTCATTATCATACGTTTCAAGCAAGACAAATGTACCGTCGAGAAACATCGATAAGTAAAGATAGTAGTACCATTTTGATGAAGGCCGGACAATCAAGCCCCGCGCGTCTTCCTCAGTGTAGTCTGTGCACTGTGCATCTTTATGTTCGCCGTTACTTCTCCAGATAAACGGAGGTTGTTTCCGAGCCGCCTTTACGCGCGCCAGTATTTCTCCATATACTGGCGAAATGTCGCCCCATATGGATGGCTGGGAAAAAGCGCTGAATACCGAGTGCTGCATAGTCCGATGATATTCGGCAAGCATCATATCACCAGCCTGAAGTTTATCCATTCGGACCATGTTCAGGTTGGTATATGAATTTGAAGTCATGCCCGTGAGTACGCATTTGTGATTGATCACAAGACGGCCTTTTTTCGACCATGATATGAATGGGACTTTCGCCCGGAAGAGTTTGTCGTTGCTGTTCGAGTGAAACGTGTCACGCGTGAACGCGAATGAGCAAGGAACTATTCCGAGTTTGCGTGAGAGCAGATTGCATGCAATGTCTTCCGAACATGTGCCAGGAATCTGGCGTGCCAAGAAGCCATAGGTTTTTTCTCCATCGATTCCGGCATTTTGACCGTGAATAGACCTGGCGATCTCTTCCCGGATGAAACGACTGTAGTTGGGAATACCGAATAAGGATTCGATATTCTGATCAAGCATCGATTGGATGACATGTCTGTTTTTTCTGCGCGAGCGCAGCTCTTCAATGACTTGCTGTACCGACGTTAAGTAATACATAACTTTAGGTCTTTTTTTTGGTTACTGCTCTTTGTAAAGAACACCAGCTCACTCCGAACACAACTGTGTTTTGGACGCTGGTGACATGTATCAAGTTAGTATCTCTCTGAATATATACACTTGGAGCATCTCAGCAGGTTCCAAAAACGGCCCACGATAAAGTAGGTGCCAATAGGATGTAAATAGGTGTCGCTTATTATTTATATATGCGTTCATGTTTTTAATTGATGTGTTACTTGCTATAAAAAACCCCAACCTGTTTTGGCTGGGGTTTTCTGCGGAGTATAAAGTGGGGAGTATTATACGCTAAAAACCAAACAGCCAATGAGCTGGGTAAACCACTTAAGGTGATATGCCTGGTTTGTACGTGCGTATGTCATGTGTGAGGATAGTAGCATTGAGACTGCAATGCCGTCAATGTGTACAGATAATATTTGTGTTTTTATTGACACCCGTCCTCCACTCTGCTAATATCCCCAATACCTTACAACCTAAGGCTTTGGACAGAAACTAGTGATTGGAAGCACATCCGCCAGACGGAGAGCTAACCAATCCTCATTTTGTTTAAAAATACCACTACATGGCAAAGACATCAGTTATAGCAAGGTCAAAAAAGACACCGAAGTTCAAATCTCGGGTTGTTCGTCGCTGTTTCCGATGTGGCCGTAAGCGCGGATATATGAGAGATTTCGATTTGTGCCGTATCTGTTTCCGTGAATTCGCCAACGAAGGTGCTATTCCAGGTATAAAAAAATCATCATGGTAACCGACCCTATTTCAGACCTCATCATACGCTTACAGAATGCCAGTGCCGCAGGCAAGCAGGTTGTTTCTATTACCTATTCAAAATTTGGTGAGAACGTCGCTCACGCATTGAAAAAGGCCGGTTATGTCAATTCAGTTGAAAAGAAGGGCAAGCCGTACACGAACGAGATCATTCTCGGTTTGGTCTATTTCGAAAATACTCCACGCGTGAATGGTGTTGAGCGCATTTCAAAACCATCCCGCCGCATGTACCAGAAAGCAGGGGATATCCGTATGTACAGAAGCGGCTTTGGAAATACGTTCCTCTCTACGTCAAAAGGCATTATGACCGATACGGAAGCCAAGAAGAACAAGGTCGGCGGGGAGATCCTATTCAAAATCTGGTAGGTCATATTTTCATCATTCAATAAATACCATGTCACGAATTGCAAAAAAACCTATTCAACTCCCACCAAAGACTGAGGCAACCCTCACGGGCGGCATTTTGAGCATCAAAGGTCCTCTGGGAACTCTTTCAAAACTTCTCAAGCCTCACATCAAAGTAGCCATTGAAAACAACGAGATCACTCTCACTCAGGCATTTGAAAGTCTTCAGGGCAAGGCTTTGTGGGGAACATACGCTTCACATATCAAGAATATGATCGCCGGAGTCAACAAGCCATACGAAAAGAAGCTCATTGTCGAAGGTATCGGTTACAAAGCCGATGTCAAAGGCAAAGATTTGGTCTTGGCTCTCGGATTTTCTCACGGAATCACAGTTCCTATATCAGAAGGTCTCAAAGTCACATCCGAGAAAAATATAGTTACCATTTCCGGTATTGATTGCGAACAAGTCGGTCAATTCGCCGCTCAGGTCCGAGCCTTGAAGAAGCCGGAACCATATCTTGGAAAGGGAGTCCGTTATTCTGGTGAGGTTATCAGGCGTAAGCAAGGCAAGAAGGCCGCATAATTACCATGAATACACTACAGAAAAAACAAGCCATTTTTGCCCGCAGAAAATTGCGCATTCGCGCAAAGGTCAAAGGTACTGCCGAAAGACCTCGTTTGGCGATCTTCAAATCGCACAAATATATCTACGCGCAGATCATCAACGATGACAAGGGTCACACTCTCGTCGCTTTCACGTCGAAAGACGGAAAGGGCAAGACTCCGGTAGAGCGTGCCAAGGAAGTCGGCATTGAGATTGCAAAAAAAGCCCAATCTGCAAAGATTACCAAGGTTGTCTTTGATCGCGGAGGCTATATCTATACCGGAAAGGTCAAAATGGTTGCCGATGCGGCTCCCGGAGGAGGG
>DHWH01000015.1:66587-83377 GCA_002413065.1 Patescibacteria group bacterium UBA5187 | reverse complement strand
GATGCGGCTCGCGAAGGAGGACTCGAATTTTAAATCACATATGAATGAAAAAGAAATAAAACCAAATAACGATACAGCAGCTTCGACCGAAGGAGCTGTTTCATCTGAAGGGGCCGCTTCTCTCACCTTTACTCCAGGACGCAAGATGCGCGGTGATCCTGCTCGCAGAGGCGGACGCAGTGCGCCAGGCACCGGTCCTCAAGCTCGAACTGGCAGTAGGGGAGGCCGTAGCGACACTCGTGAACGTGTCAAACCAGAATTCGACTCAAAGATCATCGATATTCGTCGTGTTACCCGCGTTACTTCCGGCGGCCGACGTATGAACTTCAGTGTTGCCGTTGTTGCCGGAGACAGGAAAGGCCGTGTCGGCGTAGGATTGGGCAAGGGAAATGACACTGCCGGTGCCGTCGAAAAGGCCACTCGTGAAGCAAAAAAGAATCTTATAAAAGTTCCTCTTTCAGCACAGATGACCATTCAGCATGCCGTTGAAGGAAAGTACGGAAGCGCTCTCATAAAGGTTTTCCCAGCTCGTGGAAGCGGTGTCGTTGCAGGTAGCTCAGCACGCGCCGTTATCGAACTCGCCGGTATCAAGGATATCTGTGCCAAGTTCCTTTCAGGAAGCAAGAACCGATTGAACAATGCCAGAGCAACAGTTGAGGCATTGAAGAATCTGAGCAAAATTTCCCGAGTCGTTCTTTCAGGCAGACCAGAACGTAAGGAAAAAGTCGCAGTCCAGGCTCCTCAGACAAAATAATTTCATTCAATCTTAATTTTTAAATTACTACCATGCAAACCCACCAACTCAAAAGAATACACCCGAATACGAAACGCATGATCGTTGCCCGTGGAGGTAAGCGCGGTAAAACTGCCGGACGTGGAGGTAAAGGTCAGTCCGCACGTGCCGGTAACAAGCGTCGTCCAGAATGGCGTGACATCATCAAGAAATTGCCTAAACTTCGCGGTCGCGGTGTCAATTCAAACAAAGGATATGGAAACAAGCCTTCGATAATCAATATTGCCGATTTCGAGGCAAACTTTTCTGCAAATGATGTCATCACCCCGGTTATCCTCGTTGAGAAAGGTCTCATTTCTCTTTTGTCAGGACGTGTTCCATCTGTGAAAATTCTCGGCGATGGCGAGATCACGAAGGCTTTCAAAATTTCCGGATGTACGGTTTCCGTCTCAGCCAAAGAGAAGATTACTAAAGCAGGAGGTTCTATAGTAGAGTTGCCTTCACGAATTTTGGTCAAAGCCCAGACAGAAGCCCAAATAAAAAAGGCCGCTATGCCAAAGAAAGAAAAGAAAGTGAAAGAGGCCGCAGATCCTTCAAAGACCAAAGAGGTTGTCGAAAAGAAAGAGAAAAAGCCAAAAGCAGTCAAGAAAGAAGTAAAAAGCGTTAAGCCGATAGCAAAGAAGGAGAAGGTGTCATAATAAGTGCTCGCTCAATTATCATCATGCAAAACTTCTTCGAAAAAGTAACCATAGCTTTCAGAGACCCGATTCTGCGCAAGCGAGTCGGATTTACTGTTCTTGCTCTGGTTCTTTTCCGTTTGTTGGCTGCAATTCCGATTCCAGGAGTTGATCCTGCCAATCTAGCCAAACTTCTCTCATCCAGCCAATTCTTCGGTTTCTTGGACATATTTTCAGGCGGAGGACTTTCAAACTTATCTATCGTGATGCTTGGTGTAGGTCCGTTCATTACCGCATCGATCATTATCCAGTTGCTTACAATGATGTTTCCAAAGTGGAAAGCTCTTATGCATGAAGAAGGGGAAGCTGGCCGCATGAAACTCTCGAACTATTCGCGTTTGCTCGGCGCCCCTCTCGCAGTCGTTCAGGCTATCGGGTTTCTTATCCTCCTCCAATCTCAAAATGTATTGCCTCACATTTCTTCATTTAGCTTCGCGACGAATGTCATCGTCGTGACAGCCGGCTCGATCCTTCTTATGTGGGTCGGCGAGCTTATCTCTGAATTCGGTATTGGCAACGGCGTCTCCTTGATCATCTTTGCCGGTATCGTGGCCGCTTTGCCAAATAAGCTCACTCAGTTTATTGCCGGATATGATGCGTCAAATATTCCTTTGTATGTGGGTGCCATCGTTGTGGCGCTCGTCGTTGTCGCCGGTGTCGTATTCGTTACAGAAGCTGAGCGTTCAGTCCCGGTGACGTATGCAAAGCAGGTCAGGGGAAATAAAGTGTACGGCGGCGCTTCAACGTATTTGCCTCTTCGCCTCAATCAAGCCGGCGTTATTCCGATCATCTTCGCTCTTTCCATCCTTCTTTTCCCTCAAATCATTTCAAATTTCCTTGCCCATTTGTCCAATCATCCATTGCTCTCGAGTTGGGGTGCGTCATTTACGCTTTTCTTCAATAATCCATGGGTATATGGCATCGCTTACTTCGTTCTCGTCGTTCTCTTTACGTATTTCTACACGGCAGTAACTTTCGATCCCAAGCTCATAGCAGAAAACCTCCAGCGTTCCGGAGCTTTCATTCCAGGCGTACGTCCAGGGGATCATACTCGTGATTATGTCGGTACTATCGTGACACGCATCACTCTTGTCGGCGCGCTTTTCCTAGGTATCATCGCAATCCTCCCGCTTGTCATGCAGGCTTTCACTTCGAACAAGACACTCGCGATCGGCGGTACAGCTCTCCTTATAGTAGTCTCCGTAGTTCTCGATCTATTGAAAAAAGTTGATGCGCAGGTGGCGATGAGGGAATATTAAAACAACGATATCACTTCTCGATACGCGTGAAAGTTCTGCAGAACTTTCACTGTCCTCATTTATTTCTTGCTAGAAATAAATTGCGGATGTATCTCGAAGTGATATCGTTGTTTTTGTACAGGTTACTAATTATGGAAAAGAAGAAAATCCTAACCTTTGTCACATAGGTTAGGATTTTTCGTACCCGAGAAGAGGGCACTACTTTGAAACGGTAGCAGGGGCGTTGGTTTTCCAGAGTTGACTAATGAATCTCGAGGAAATCCGATCGTATTCGTAGCCTTCATTTTTTAATTTGGTTGCACTTAATCTTTTGGCTACGTTGGTGATACTTTCAGATACCTCCGGTTCCCGGGGATCCACAAGGTACTTAATTGTGCCGTTGGTGAAGACGAGCGCTGTAACCAGATGAGGTTTTTTAGCCAAGTCGTCCTCAAAGATGAAATCACCGGGATGGACTTGGACGAGTTGTTTCATTGCCCATTGTTCGTGGGTGAGTTCAGGCTTTCTTGCTGCGTGTAGCAGGAGAACAGTGCCCATAAAGATACCCACACTAAGCGCCAACCCCAGCACGCACCCGATCGTATTCAACAATATTTTTTTAGTTTTCATAAGATCTCCAATTCGTATTTTTGTAATACCGCAGCCAGTTATTGGCTGAGAAAGGCAGTTGGTTAGCCGTATTACAAAATCAGACTATATTATAGCACGAGTGGAGTCTGTATGTCAAGTTCGAGTAGGTAGTGCGATTCTATATTCATGGCTCCGCATATTCATTAGAAGGACGCGCGCTTACTCCATATCGCTCTCAAGTCCTTTTCATTTCCCACTTCACCCTGTAGACTGTATAAATGACACCCCAGTCCTTCATATTCATCGGTCGGTCCGGCTGCGGAAAAGGAACACAGGCTGAACTGTTGATGAAAGTTCTTGCGGAAAAGGATCCTGCAACTGCAATTTTGCGGACAGAAACCGGCAAGGAGCTCAGGCAATTTATTCAAGGAAACACGTGGACGGCCAAGAAAGCGAAAGAAATCTATGATGAGGGCGGCTTGATGCCTGAATTCGTGATTGTAAATATGTGGGTCAAGCCCCTTCTTGAAAAATATGATGGACATCAGCACCTTATTTTCGACGGCACACCGCGAAAAGTTCATGAGGCCGGCGTCCTTCACTCATGTGTTCGTTTCTACGGTTTTACCAAGCCGTGGGTTATTCATTTGGATATCAATGCCGGAGAATCCGCACAGAGATTATTGGCGCGCAAAAGATTTGATGACAATGATGCAGAAATAAAAAAGCGCCTCGAATGGTATGAAGCTGAAGTTGTGCCTACTATAGAGTATTATCGCGATAATCCTGACTACACTCTTTTGGATATTGATGGAGCGCGAAGCAGGGAGGACATACATGCCGATATTGTTAAAAAGCTCGGATTGGAGTAATCTAGGCTTTTATGATAACTACGAAGACTAAAGAGGAAATCGCCATCCTTCGCGAAGGAGGCAAGCGTCATGCGTTCATTCTGAATGAACTTGCGGCTATGGTTATTCCAGGTCTGCATACGCAGGCATTGGAAGATCGTGCGAGGAAACTTATTTCCGAAGGCGGCGATACTCCTGCGTTTCTGAACTTTACGCCATATGGTGCCAAGCGTCCGTATCCGGCGGCTTTGTGCGTATCCATTAATGATGAAATCGTTCACGGTATTCCTAATGAAAAAGATAAGATCTTGAAAGAAGGGGATATCGTAAGTTTGGACCTCGGTTTGATCCATAAGGATCTTATAACGGATTCCGCCATTACCGTGGCAGTTGGAAAAATTTCTCCCGAGCTCCAGCAACTTCTGGATGTGACGAAGAAAGCTCTCTTTGCAGGCATTAAGGCGGCAAAAGGGGGCAAACGAGTGGGAGATATAAGCAATGCCGTTCAGCGCATCGTTATGGCCTATCCTTACGGCGTTGTCGAGGAATTGGCTGGCCATGGCGTGGGTTACAGTGTTCACGAAGATCCGTATATTCCAAATGTCGGTCAATCCGGGAAGGGGGAAGTTTTAAAACCGGGAATGGTCATCGCAATCGAACCTATTTTCAATGTCGGCAGAGGCGATATCATCCTCGATGAGGACGGGTACACATTTCGTACGAAAGATGGCAAACCTTCAGCCCATTTCGAACATACGGTCGTGATCACAAAAAGCGGGGCGGAGATTTTGACGCAGTAGTCTTTTCAGTTATAATATCAACCTATGAAAAACCACCCAAAATACGAACGCACGCTTGTTATCATTAAACCCGATGGCATCCAGAGGTCTTTGATCGGAGAAATCTTCAAACGTTATGAACAGATAGGGCTCAAATTGGTCGGCGTCAAAATGATGATTCCTACGGCTGAACTTATAGAACAGCATTATACCCTTGATCCTGAATGGCGCGTAAAAACAGGCCTCAAAACCATCAAGGGATATGTCGATAAAGGTCAGACGCCGCCACATACGGATCCTTTGAAGATTACAGGTATCATTCTCAAAAACCTCGTTGAGTATATGACTAAAGGTCCCGTTATAGCCATGGTATGGCAAGGAGCCCATGCTGTCGAAATAGTACGCAAAGTTACCGGCGGAACCGAACCGCTCTCATCACCTGTCGGTACAATTCGCGGTGACTATGTTCTCGATTCGTATCGCATGAGCGATACCGACAATAGGGCGGTGCGTAACCTCGTACACGCCTCGGGATCAGTCAAAGAAGCTCAAGACGAGATCGCACATTGGTTCAAAAAAGAAGAAGTATTCGATTATACTGTTTCCGCAGAACAAATGCTCTACGATGTCAATTTGGACGGAATTCTAGGTTAAAAGTATAGTCCTAGCTCGTCATCTTTCAGTTACTGCTGTTGCGTTCATTGTAAAAAAATGTCCGAACCTCCTAATTCACTTGCACTCCGGCTGCAGTAGGAATAAAATGGTATCAGGTTACGGCAGTATTAAACCCTATCACATCTTTCGGGATCCCAACGAACCTCGTGTTCATATTAGATCGTGCTTTGGCATTGATCTTGCGGGAACCCACCTAGACTACCTAGGTTAGCCAATACTCCGTAGCCAACTAAACATCATCCCTTCATCGGGGTGATTTTTAGTTCGTATTTTAGTTCATATTCACGTATAATCTTTCCATGAGATCATACCTAACGGCCTTAATTATTCTTTCTCTCGTACTATTCGCACATGTGCAGGGTATGGAAGGAAACCTCTACTTGAAGATTCCTTTTTACGATATTTTTGTTCATATGTTAGGAGGTTTAGGTATCGGTTTTTTTATTTCTGGCCTGATTAACTCATTCAAGCCGGATGTTTCGCGACGGAAATTGATCATTATTACCGGAACATTAATTTTTGGAATAGTCTGGGAATTGTTTGAAATACGCTACAATTTGGCGGGCCATCCATTCGGTACAAATGCATACTATCTCGATACGCTAAAAGATATCATTGACGATGTGGTCGGTGGAACATTGGTGGCATTGCTATGGAGGAGCAAGATTCAGAGATTGAAAATTAAACATTAAATTTTAGTACGCGAATCCTTAATTACATACATAAAATGAACTCTAAAATAACATTTTGTACTGGAGTGGGAACCGTCACGGGGGCTAACTTTCTTTTGGAGACACCGGCGGGAACACATATTCTTGTCGATTGCGGACTCGTCCAGGGGGAAAGAGTGGCTAATGAAGAAAATCACGAACCTTTTTCATATGATCTTTCGCGTATTTCTGCTTTGTTCATAACGCACGCACACCTCGATCATGTCGGTCGTATTCCCAAACTGGTGAAAGACGGGTACACAGGTCCGATATATTCGACCCCTGAAACCATGGCTCTCGCGGAGCTTGTTCTGAATGACGCGGTTGGCATCTTGGGAATGGAAGCGCGCCAGACTGGAGCGGAGCCATTATACAATCTCGATGATGTGCAAGCGGTCTTTCCATTATGGAAAACAGTCAATTATCATGAATCGTTCCAGGTCACTCCCGATGTATCAGTTTTTTTGAAAGATGCGGGACACATTTTAGGATCCAGCATGATAGAGGTGACAGTAAGAGGCACGACACAGGGGAAAGGCCAGGGGATAAAGGGAATAACGAGCATTGAAAAAATCCTTTTCACCGGTGACCTCGGCAATTCGCCGGCACCTCTGTTGCGCGACAGCGAAGCCGTAGGAGACGTCGATTATATGGTCATGGAAAGCGTCTATGGCGATCGCAATCACGAGTCCAAGGAAGGCCGAACCGCTCAATTCCAGAAGGTAATCATGGATACTCTCTCGCGGGGAGGAACGCTTGTCATTCCCGCTTTTTCTCTGGATCGGACACAGGTGCTTTTGTATGAACTCAACAATCTGGTCGAACAGAAAAAAATTCCATCAGTTCCCATTTTTGTTGATTCGCCTCTGGCTATCAAGGCTACGGAAATCTACAGCCAAAGCGAAGATCTGTTCAACGATCACGCAAAAGAGCAGATCAGGAATGGAGACGACGTTTTTCATTTCCCTCATCTCCAGTACACCGTATCGCAAAATGAATCGCGCGATATCGAACGTACGAAAGGCGCAAAAATTATTTTGGCCGGTTCGGGCATGTCGATGGGTGGCAGGGTCGTCGGCCACGAAGGATTTTATTTGCCGGATGCGAACAGTACAATTTTATTGGTGGGGTATCAATCCGCAGGCTCTCTAGGACGGCAGTTGGCGGAAGGCGCTAAAAAGATACACATCCACGGCGAAAGTATCAATGTAAAAGCTCACATAGAAACACTTTATGGCTATTCCGCACACAAAGACAGTGATCATCTTGTTGAATTCGTGTCTACAGGAACGGAAAAATTGAAAAAGATATTCGTAGCTATGGGTGAACCGAAAGCTTCGATGTTTTTGGCGCAACGGCTCAATAATGAGTTGGGAATAAAAGCGATCGTGCCGGAAAGGGGGGAAGTGTATGAGTTGAATTAGTAGCCCCAACTATTTATTCACAGACTCAACAATCTTCTTGAAAGTTTCAATCTTGTTTTCTGCAAGGAAAGCGAGAGATTTGCGGTCGAGGGCAACACCTTTTTTCTTTGCTGCACCGATGAATTTGCTGTATGTGAGGCCGAGAGGGCGGAGAGCGGCGTTGATCTTCACGTTCCAGAGGCGGCGGAAATCTCCTTTCTTATCGCGGCGATGAGCGAAGGCGTATGCACCTGCATGCATCAATGCATCATTTGCGGCACGTTCGGTCTTTGAACGGCGGAAACGGAATCCTTTCGCTGCCTTGAGGATTGTTCGGCGATTCTTTAGGGCGTGTACTGCTTTTTTGACTCGGACCATGGTAGTTTATTTAATTAATATTATTGTAATTGCTCTGATTTACAAGTTCACCAAAAAACGACTCTTGGCTTTGTTGTCCATGTGAACAAGAGCCATGCGGCGCTTGCTTGTACTTGTTCGGCTGCGCTCTTTGGCATTGAAATGGTTCTGTCCTGGCTTGCGCGACAAAATCTTGCCGTTGCGGGTGACTTTGAGGCGCTTTGCATATGATTTGGTTGTTTTGATCATGTTAATTTATTGAAATTGAATCCTATTTATTTCTTCTCGATAACAATGGTGAGTCCTTTCGGTCCCTTCGTGACTGCCTGAGTCACTTTGTATTCGGTAGTGACAAGCTTCAGGATGCGGTCGAGGCGTTCTTTGAGGAAGTTCAAGTCCATATACTTTGAACGGCCGATGAGGAACAGGTCGATCTTGGCACGATTGCCTTCGGCAAGCCATTCAGAAACCTTCTTAGCCTTGAGCTCGAGGTCATGATCTCCTGTACCGATCTTTACTTGGATGATCTTGAGTTCGTTTGTGACGGTCTTTGCCTTAGCCACCTTTTGTTTTTTCTTTTCATCGTACAAGTACTTCCCATAATCCATGATCTTGGCAACCGGTGGTACTGCAGTGGGGGAGATCTCGATCAGATCCAACTCACGCTTCTGCGCCTCTGCCAAAGCGATAGAGAGGGAAATAACGCCTAGGTTCTCACCGTCGGCCGTTACAACCCGCAATTCGGGCGCTTTGATTTGATGGTTTATTTTGACGCGGATAGCCAATGGTTTCTGGGTTACAGGTGCTATTTATAGCATAACTAGAGGCATTTTAGCAAGCCTTCGAGAGGTTTCGGACTTTCTCAATAAGGCTGAGATGCCGCTCTTATTAAATGGCTCATCAGAGGCTTATTTCCTATTCATGCATGAAGGTACTTGACAAATATTTAATACATGCTATAATGTTATCAGAACAGTATCGAGTGATGCTCGTTCGAAGGGTTTGGAGTTGTTTCCAGACCTACCTAAAAAGAGAGTCCTCCCCCACCTCTTTTCCACCCAGAACCTCGCTTTTCTCAAAGCAGGTTCTTTTTTTATGTACTCTTGTGACCATGTATGTTAACTTTCATATGTACTTAATTTTATATGAAAAAGAATATCTTCCTCTGGTCTCTATATGATTTTGCAAACTCGATCATCATGATCGTCTTTCTATTTTATTTTTCCCAATGGCTTGTCATAGATAGCGGCAAGCCCGACTGGTGGTACAATGCGACACTTATTATTTCCTCCATACTTTTTATCGCCATCGCTCCCGTTCTGGGGCAACGGCTGGATGTTACCGGCAAAAAATTACGCGGTCTGCGCATCACATCGGTATTGATGACGATCTTTTATATCGGAACAGCATGCGTGATGCTTTTTGCCCCCTTGCAGGCCGTTCTTGCGACGGTATTGTTCACGATGGCAATGTTCACGTATCTTCTCAGTTTCATCTACTATACTCCGATGATCAATGATGTTGCTAATAATGAAAATCGCGGATGGGTGTCGGGCCTTGGTCTGGGAGCGAATTATATAGGCCAAGTATTCGGACTGCTCATTACATTGCCTTTTGCCACCGGAGTCATACATCTCATGGGGGCGCCCGGCCGAGCGCAGACGTTGATGCCGGCAATCCTTCTTTTTGTCATAGCGGCAGTGCCGATGCTGATTGCGTATAAGGAGTCCGCGTCCCTTGCGGTCGCTGAAAAAATGAATATCAGAAAGGAGTACAGTCACTTGAGAAAGACCATTGTGCGGATATTCTCAATACGGAATCTCGCATTTCTTTTTCTGGCCTATTTTCTGTTCAGCGACGCTCTCCTGACCTTCTCGAATAATTTCCCGATCTTTCTTGAGAAAGTGTTTGCGGCATCCGACAGCGCGAAAACATATTTATCCGCCGGCATACTTGCTCTATCAGGAGTCGGTTCATTGATTTTCGGGAAAGTCGCCGATAGGAAAGGTACGAAACACACTCTTTTATTTATTCTGCTTTGCTGGGTAATCATTTTTCCGCTCCTCGCTTTTTGTTCCTCGTTCACGATGGCAATAGTGATCTGTCTTATTGGAGGAATTTTCTTCGGCCCGATTTGGGGCGTGAGCCGCGCAATGGTTTCGGAGTATGCGCCGCATGAGCTTCAGGCAAGTTCCTTCAGTTTTTATACCGTGGCGGAACGCTTCGCTACCTGCATAGGTCCGCTTACGTGGACTATCGTGCTGGCAAGCACCGCTTCAAAAGGGAATGCGAGCTATTCTTACGCGGTAGCTTCGATGGCTATTCTCGTTCTCCTCGGGTATATATGCATACGGAAGATCCGTCCCGCGGAATCAGCTCCCAAGGAATCTGTTGTTGAGGAAATTTTATCTGAACCGTCTGTCACAAAAACTTTCTAACCAGCTTGATCAGTATTTCCGGAATTCGTTCGACGAAGAATCGGGATTTCCACTCGACAGACGAGACTTCTTTTGATGTGCTCATGTCGCGGACAAAATGTGCCGCCAGTTCTTCTGCGAAAGCAGTATTGGTCGAAATGATGTTAGCTTCGAAGTTATACAGCAGGCTGGCACTGTCGAGATTCAAACTGCCGACCGTTGCCCAGGTTCCATCTATGAGCATCGTTTTGCTATGAATGATGGTTCCATCGCTATTGGGGTAGAGAAATATCCGTACGCCCGATTCGAATAGTGTCGAAAAGAATGACCGCGCACCGAGGTCGAGAGTGGGAAAATGATCCGAACGTTCGGGAAGTATGATCTTCACATCGACTCCGCGCAACGCGGCGGCTTTGATGGCGCGAACAAGGCGCGGTGTGGGGACAAAATAAGGAGTTGTGATATATACGTAGTGACGAGCTTCAGCGAGCGCCTTGAGGATGTCCGCATATATGTGCCGTCTGCCGGGAGTCGGGTAATTCGTCACATATTGGAATTCAGGATCGCCCACGAGTTTGCGGCGAGGCAGTTTTCTTTCTTTACGGGCGCGCGCCCACAGGCGCTCGAATGCATTGCTCATTTCCGATACGACAGGACCTACAATGCGCACGTTCGTATCGCGCCAGTTTTGCATGCCGTCGCGTACGCAGATACTGCCGGTATAGCCGATTTTTTTATCGACAACTAACGTGCGGCGATGGTTGCGCAGAAACCACGATCGGATACTGGAAACTTTGAAATAGCTGGGGATCAGCGTCTTCCAAAAAAGAAGTTCGATTCCTTTTTCCTTCAGTTCCCGTACTATGTCCGTTCCGAAAAAAGTGAAGCTTCCGGCGGCATCCCAGAGGAATCTGACACTGACTCCGGCAGCCGCGCGTTCGGCACAGACATTGATCAGTTTTTGGCCAAATTCGTCGTTGGTGAAAATAAATTGTTCCAAGACGATGCTTTTTTCCGCATGGGCGCAGTCGTGGAGCATTGCAAGCCAGGCTTCTTCGTTGGCGGCGTAGAGGGTCCATGAGGTCTGGTTTATCATGAGGACAAGTATATAAGATGTGCTACGATATTCCTACTGACATGCCGACATTAATTGATTATAAAAAAGCGCATTTTAATTACGAAATCCTGGAGAAATTCGAGGCGGGAATCGAGCTGAGCGGATTTGAAGTCAAATCGATCAAAAAGGGACAAGGTTCTTTGGAGGGCTCGCATGTGATCGTGCGCGGTGGGGAAGCGTATGCCGTGAATATATTTGTGCCGCCCTATCAGGAAAATAATACGCCTGCCGGCTATGAGCCACGCCGGAACCGACGGCTGATGCTCAGTCGTATAGAAATACGGAAGTTGGCGGATATTGAATCAGGAAAGGGATTGACAATAGTGCCAATTTCAATATATAATAAGGACAATCTCATCAAGGTCTCCGTTGCGGTAGTTCGCGGCAAGAAAAAATTCGATAAGCGCGAAACTATTAAAAAACGCGAGACGGACCGGGCCGTGAGGAGGGAATTCAGTGATCGTTGAAAATGGAAAATCGGTCAAAAATTTTCCGTGACTTTGTCACGAAAAAGTTTTTGACACAAATTTTGCAAGAACAAAATTTGGGGATGATCGGCATAGACAGTCGTCGATCTTCGTTCGTGCGGCGCGAGCACTATCGACTCGTAAATCCGATGGAAACTCTAAATGCTAAATCAACCGTTTCTCCGTATTTCGGAGCTAAGGAATTCGCATTCGCTCTTGTTTAAAGAGCCGTCTCTCTAAGGGAATCCTTACTTTGGAGCAGGCGTAATAACCTGGATGTAGGGCAGTAGAGCTTCTCACTCTATTGTTTCGAAACCATGAGATCGCGATCAGGTGTTTTGCATACTTTCTTGGCCTGATCGTTAAACTTCAAAGTCTGCTATCGCTGTAGAATCGTTCGACGGATCTCGATTGCACGTGGGTTCGATTCCCACCATCTCCACATTTCACTACTTTTAGTATACTCTTGCTTAATCTGTCGTTGCTCTGCAACACTTTTAGGCGGTTCTAACCTATCTGAAATAGTCTTGGCCAGATTTGATGCCTTCTCAATGCAGAGAAGTGATTTTTGCGTTGAAACATTGAGCTTTTTGTCTTTTAGTATGTGGTTATAACCTAAAGCTCCGAAAATCTCTTTCTTTTTCTTTGGGTTTCCTTTTTCAAACTCCTGTCGAGCTTTCTCCGCAAAATCAAGAGAGACCTCAACCTCTTTGAGCCAGTTACTTATTCTCTGGTCAATGTCATTCAGAAAAGACGATAAACCAATTTTCTGTTGTTCAAGTTCCAGTTTCTTTCGCTGGTAATCGGCTGGAGTAATTTCATTGGCCATGCGAATTTCAAGTAATTTGTCGAGTTTTGATATGACTGCATCATATTCTGTACGCTTAGCATTGATTATAGATTTCCTGCCGGACTTTTCTTCCTCGTGCATTTCTTTTAGAGTCTCAACTGCCCACTCATGGAATAATTTGGGTATTTCGATTCTTTGCAAAGCGTCTAGGATTTCTTTTTCCAGTATCTCCTCACGGATTGCTTTCTGTGTACAGTTTGCATCTATACGTTTGGTACCATGGTAGTAAACATATCTATGAACATTACCATTTTGTTGGTATTTGAATTTTTCCTCTGCTGTTATACAAGCGCCACATTCACCGCATCGTATTAGTCCAGTAAAAGCAAAGTCATGAGTTTTAGGTCTTGGTCTGTCGCCTCGACCAAGAAGAGCTTGAATTTTGTCGTACTCTTCTTTGCTGATCATTGGCTTATGCTTACCTTGATACCATTCTCCTGAACCGACAGGAAATTCAAACATTCCATAGTAGAAGGAGTTAGTTAAAATCCGATAGAGATTACTCTTTGAAACCCTTTTACTATTGTAGGTGTACCTATTTGTTAGTCCTAATTTATCATTAGCAACCGTCGTTAATTCAAAAGGGGAGTATGCACCAGTAAGCATAAGATCAAAAAGTTTCCTTACCAAAGGAAATCTCTCTTCATCAACTAGTATCTCTTCTTTTCCTTTTTCATGATATTTACTATTTCTATAACCAATAGGGGCAATACTTGGACGAAATCCTGACTCTAGACGTGCTCGTAGTCCTCGTTTGATGTGTTTGGATAGATCACGAGAATATTGTGTAGCAACACCGAATTCTACGGAGGCCAAAAGCACATTGTCATCAGGATACCAATCTCTATCAGTAGACTTTACGTTTTTTACCGTTCCAGTCTGGAGTAGGTATTTGATAGCTCCCTCATCAATAGCATTTCTTGCCAGTCTATCCATTTTCCAACAGAGGATTCCGTCTGCCTTACCTTTTTGTATCATTTCCACCATCTTTGCAAACTCTTCACGCTTGTAAGGCTCTTTTGCCGATTTGGCTTCTTGGAATATCTTTACAACATTCAAATTTTGACTGACTGCCAACTCCCTTGTCTCTTTGATTTGAGATTCAATAGAAACAATCTTTTCTTCCTTATCTGATTTTTCAATGGATCTACGAGCGTAAATTACGTATCTTATGTTTTCGGTATTTTTCATAGTGATGATTAAACAATAATTATATGATCTTGTACATAGTATGAGTGTTTATAACATCAACAGGGAAATACTCCGATTTTTAATCGGAGCATCTCTCTGTAGATGTTAACAACGTTAATAATGTTAATTTTTAGAAGGGAATATCATCAGGATTAATTGAGTTCACGATTTTAGGAATGGCGTTAAGTTTTAGATCATCTTGGTCGGACTTTTTATCCTGCCAAGGTTTGCGTAGATCAAATTGATCCGCAAGAATTTCTATAGTCTTGATCTCTTGGCTTATAGGGATATAAAAACCTCCACTATCTCGCTCAGTTTGTATGCCTAGGTTTCTGACATGAACACCAATCTTCCTTGCGGAGGCAGTTCTTTTTGGGTATACAAACACGGTTCCGTCATCTTTTTTGTATGAATTGCTACCATCCATATATTCATCAGAGTTAGATAACTCGAATTCATGCTTAATATCTTTGATGTACATCTTCTCTTCTTGTTGGGCAATCCGATCTGCAGTAAGTCGAAGAATAGCAATCAAAACATCTACTTTGGGATCGCGCTTCTTGCTTGTTTGGAGTTCCTTTTCATATCCTTGTAGGTATGATTTAACCTCGGATAAAACATCTTGTCCGATCATTGAAGCAAGTGAGGTTATTGCTAAGGCACTTTGTTTTAGTCTTGGAAACTCTATACCATCAGTCGTCGATTCGTCTGGGAGGATCTTAAAGAAATTATCCAATCGGAATGCTAACAACTTATTTCGTATGGCCGTAGCTTGTTTGCTGAAATCGAGAGGTAGATGCACGGGGGTCTTTGCATTTTTTGTCGAAAATAAATGCTGTGTAAGACAACGTGATTCGAGTGCTTCATCACTAAATCGTTCTCTTGAAGCAAGAATTTTTGGGCCATAAACTTTGAAGGCCTTTGTCTTCATAGATTCATTTTTAACTTGCATACGTAGTACCGGCACATTTGCAGTATGTCCGGAGTTGAGGATTTTAATTATTTCATTCCATAGTTCAGAACTACGAAAGTCGGCTTCATCATAAACCAACGTTCCTTGTACCTCATTGATAGTACGGAATAGTGCCGCCATACTAATCGAACTCCCTGCGAGCATTGCCTTATAGCAGAGACTGGCCATAACCTGTTGGAATCTACTTTTTCCTGTGCCATAATCGCCTAAAACTCGGAGATATGGCAGTGTTTGAAATCGATCATATACCCAAGTCATCAGCACATAGACTGTAGCAATAGTCAGGAATTTATCAGGAAGTTTTACATAACATGCGATGTGGTCTTTCACTTCTTGATAAAGTTGCAATATTCCCTTATATGGAATCAAGTCAGAGGGTAATTTGACGAAGTCATTTTCTAATAGGTCAGAGTCAGCAGGGAGTGGCCAATATTTTCTACCACCCGTTTGATAACAATCCTCGATTACCTCTACTTGGTCACCGTGTTTGATAGCTAATCGGGTTATTTTTAATTCCGGATCATATATCGTTTCTAAGAGTTCTCCTGTCGGTAATGTTGCTGAGTACACATAATTTTTATCATCATTCATGGTATTTTTTTATTTATTCTAATAATGGGTCGCCGTAGACTATTCGATAGAGTGCAATTATTTCATCGGCAATCTTACGAGCATCTTCGTCAGTAAGCTCGATACCGTAATGTTGTTTGTATATTTCAACAAACCGCTCAAGTTGTTTGTGATTCACATAACGCAAAAATCCTCAACCACTCACAAGCGAAATATCGCTTATAAGCAATTGAGGATTTTCCCAAAAAAGGTAAACAAGTAACAACTTGTTATATCCATCGACATGCTCGGTGAGGACTTCCTTGCTTTCGCAAGTGGCAGGACATCAGCCTGCCTATCCGTCACTGAAACTGAGTTTAAAGAACTTTAATTAAATTAATAATAACGCTAGTTTAGCATACTTTATTTTGAAAATCAACTCGAAATTATATTTACTGAATTATATCGAATAATGGAATGAACTTTCTTAAACATTGCTGGTTCTGACACTGGAAACAGTAGTGTTTTTTTGGTTCTATAAGTTTTGTCTTTCCTCCCTTACCACAAAAAATACAGAAAATTGCTGGATATGCGTAATCATCCAGTGCGCTTTCGGTGATTATCTTGCCTGGGTATCGTTTGATAACAAGCGATATATTTTCAGACTCCAAATCACTAAATAGGGTAAATTCCGCACCGCATGTATCACATTTTATTGCCGCCTCATTATTCCTATGCTGACCAACCAAACCTCCACAGGAAATACAGTGTATACGATATTTTTTGTCCATAATACGTCTATATTCGTCTTAGTTGCGTTGGAAGTCAAGTAATGATGTTTCCTACGTTTTTAGGTTTATCTGATCGATTAGACGCAAAATCAACGTAGTTAATCGTATACTGTACGACAGTCACAATGTGCATATCGTGAATATAATGAACATCTATTGATACATGCGTCTTTTAACGTTATCATTGTATCTACAGCTGAATATCAAAGGATCTAACCCTTGAAGTAATTTTTAAGGCAAGATCGAAAATCGTTAGGCACATTAAACCCGTCATTTAGGGCGTGCCTAACGTTATAGGGGGAAACTCCTGTAGAGGTCTTCGGATCTTCCTAGTGGCGGGGTTTGTGTTTTTCACTAGGTC
>DHWH01000015.1:62171-66576 GCA_002413065.1 Patescibacteria group bacterium UBA5187 | reverse complement strand
CTTCGTGTTCTCCACTAGGTCATTTAGGCAAAATGATCAAGCAATTAAAACTCATAAATTCCGAAGTGAAGGCTATTGCCAAGAAAGAGGGTAAGCAGTTTTATTTTGGCCGTTTCGTTCCTCATACAAAGTACATGTTTATTGCAGAAATGCCGACACCAGATAAAGACTGGAATCCTCAAGACAACTTTAATATAAGCGGATCAGATAAAAAATTTATCGAAATGTTGAATGCAAATGGATTCGGAGGTAGTTATGTTACTGATCTTGTTAAAAAAGCTGAAAATGCTCGTAGGCCAAAGGAATCAGAATTATCACTCTGGTTGCCGATACTCAAAAAAGAGATAGAAATACTTAAGCCAGAGGTTGTGGTTGCTGTAGGGCCTACAAGTGCATATCTAACCCTGAGTAAATATAAATCTGATTTAGGCATCAAAAACTTGGAATGTATTTGGCATCCGTCCTATGTGCAAAGGTATAACAGATGGGATAAGTATGTAGATCAGTTACGCAAACTGGCTGTAAAATACACATGATTTTTAGTCGCTCTCTGCAGAGTTGGTATAATGTCTAATTATGCAAGAACCTATATCAGATTCTGTTAATAACAAGGAAAACAGAAAAGGAAAGACGAACAACCCAAACGGAAGACCGAAGGGAACAAGAAATAAGCCACGAATTCTCGATTATATTTCAAATAAGGAAATAGACGTGCTGATTCAAACTGCTAAGGACACGGCATTAGAGGGAGATGGCCGAATGCTAGTCTTCCTGCTTACGCAAATACTTGGTAAACCTGATATAACTCCTGACACTACTCCGCAAAAATTACCTATTCCGATTTTGGATATTCTTAGGCATTAGGGTACGTTTTTATTTAATGGATATTTCACTACCTGATAATTTACATAAGGAAAAGCTCAAAGAAAATCGAACAGGAATTAGTGCCAGTCAATCTGTTTGAAGATGTCATAAAGAATCTTTGAATATTTTACGTCAACTGAACAAATAAATACGATTTTACCGTACAATGATTGCTTTTCTTTTTCGATTAGACTGGATTTGAGTTTTGCAAGACCGAATTGCTTTAGTTTGTTGCAATATTTCATTGTCTCTTCCTTCCATTTAATATCCAAAGAACCGTCAGGCTTAATAATAAGCCCTGTAATTTCTTTATCTTCGTTTGGTTTGTATATTTTTGTTTTCGCAATTTTGAGCTGGTAACCCTCGCTTCTGATGATTTTTTCAATAGTCTCTTTTATTTCTATAACTCTATCGCTTCCAGATATGGAAATATCGTCAAAATATCTAGTGTATGTAATCCTGTTTATTTTAGCTATCTGGAATAATCTCGTGTCTAGGTTGTGTAATGCAAGACTTGAAAGATATGGACTTGTTGGTGCACCTTGAGGTAGGCAGTAGTCGAGGGTACTGAGTCTACATAGTACTTCTGCAACACTATTAGAGCAACCAATGTCTATGTACAATTGGACTATTCTCTTGTAGTGAACACTTGGGAAGAAATCTTTTATGTCGAAATTAACCATATATTTTCCTTTGGAGTGTTTCTTTGCGTTCTCAATGATTGATTTACCTATTCCACAACCATACACGCATGGCAATAATTTATTTACAGCAAGAATTTTGTAGAGAATTTTATGCTGTATTTCTTTTAATTTATTTTCGGGAGCATTGATTTCTCTGATAGACCCGTCTTTTTTCTTCAGAGGAATTTTGTGGTATAGGACAGATACATTTTGTGGTATCGAGAATAGTTCCTCTTTGTCTACATCTAAAATGGTCGCAAGCTTTGCGGTTGAATCTATGTCAATTCGATGATTTGTATGGACGATTTTCTTCATATAAACAAAACGCCGTCCTGGGGTACAAGACGACGAGTGAAAAAATAAAGCGAGTGAAGCAGGTATCGAATAATTACTGTTGCCAGCATTACTATATACCAGAATCGCTTTAGGATAATCCCAAAGACCCTGAGGATCTCCGAGAAAAGTTTTAGTTTTACTAAAAACTTATCCATGGATTCTGCTCGAAGAGGCCGTGACAAGCTATTAACTTGTTTTAACCCCTTCAAGATTGTTTCTAATAATCGGACTCTCAAGCTGTCGACTACTCAACTTGAGCTCATAGTCTTAATGTCTAAAATGATTCATGCTTTGGCTTTAGACTTCACGCTGAACGTCTTTGCTCGTTCCGAGCTCTAACGTTGGCGTGCAGTCATTCGCCAAACAAGCGAGTGAACATTTTTTTCTGCCAGTCGGTGTATAGTCTCCCCGTTAGGGAAGAATCTCCGTTCGGAGATGGTGTTGAAGGGGTATACTTATTAGAAACTAGCACAAGTATAGCACAAAAAATGTTAAAAATCAAACTAAAAAGTGAATACTGCGTATGAAATGATACTATAGACTTAGAGTTTGTGCAGAGCTACACTGAGAGTGTTCGATAAGTGTAGATTGACAAAATCGGAGCGATGATAAAGACTATAATAGCCAATCGGCTATTTGAGAATTGCCAGATTGGTCATATATATGAAAATACAGTATTTTACCTTCTTTCTTAATCCAATTGAGCAAAAGGGTTTATTTCCTTCGTCTAAATCAAAAATTCAGATTCTTAAGGATGTTCTATTGTCAGATATACCAATTAAGTTTGAGTGTAGGAATAATGAGCATGCAATAGTAAAGATATGGCAGGAGGGGAATTATGCGATTTTTCGTCTGGGTAAAAAGGAGATAGTTGACATAAATTTACCACCAGAAAAGGCATTTAAAATTCAGGAAATTCAAAATTGGCCACACATACTATTGTTTGTGAATTTTGATGGAGATTCAAATACGGGCCAAAAACTGGCAGTTCAGTATAAAGCAGAGTTGTTTCCACATCCATACGTTCAATTGGATTCTCTTACGGAAAGGTTAAATGAAGATTTAGCGATGGAGGGTTATTTAATGAGTACAAATGCAATCACAACAAAAGTTAAGTTTTGGGAAATTGTTGAAGAGAATGAAAATAATATAAAAAAGCTCGTTTTATCATTTAACTCTCCTAATCTTTTTAACCTAGATG
Organism: Patescibacteria group bacterium UBA5187; assembly: GCA_002413065.1. Taxonomy (GTDB): domain Bacteria; phylum Patescibacteriota; class Minisyncoccia; order Phycocordibacterales; family PALSA-1337; genus C7867-002. The sequence goes on along the minus strand of DHWH01000015.1, from coordinate 63,492 downwards.
GTGAACTTAATACGGCATTAAAAGAGATTCAAAAAGAATATTCTGCCACCAAATCCTCAATAGTCTTAGAAAACCCAGAAGGTAAATTAAGTATTCCACATTCCGAATTAATAAAACAGGGTGTACAATACATAACTAATGGAGGGGGGAGTTATCGGTTAGAGTTTAAAAAAACACATTCTTCTATTAAAGACAAAGATAACATAGAGACAAAAGAAGTTATAGATCTCTCTTTGGAGGGTAGTTCGGAAGTTATTAAAGAAACATTAGATAAAATTTTTAACAAGGATGCTTAAATTTTTTGGAGTAATATTTATAACTATAGTAGCTTCTATATTGTTACTAGTATTAGATCATTTTTCTACAGGTCATTTCTTGTCTTCGTATTTAGGATCAGAACTTGTTCAGACCTATGCGGCTATTCTTGGTTTTAATATTGCAGCAACAATTTTTCTTTTAGGGCAACTATTTGTGATAGAAGAGAAAGTTCAAAGTAAATCAGTTTTTGATAAGGCCAGGAAGGAGATTAAACAGAATGCATATTGTTTGGTTATTTCTTTTGCTTTGACAATAGTTTTGCTAACCATAAAGCCTGCATTTATTGATAATACGTCAGTTTATAATAACGGTGGCTACTATATAATTAATGTCCTCCTCTTATCTCTGCTTGGTATAGCAATATTTGCTATCTTCGAAATATTGAATGCCGCTTTTTCCTTAAGTAAGAGAAATTAACATCATTAACATTGTTAACATTCCTTAGGCATACCTCGTAGAAAATTCGGTTCTAATGTCGGTCATTAATTTCCACCATAATTTGACACCACTACTCGATTTTGTTTTACTTTAACTAAGAGTTGTTGCTCACGCAACCGATGTCTGAAAGCACTTGGAAATTGCCACCGACACGCTCTTCATTGATTCATGTGCCACCGATATACCGTTTTTACGGGAGCTAGGAGCATGTAGGTAGAAAGTAACGGTAAAAACTTTCTACTGAGAAGAAAATTACCATCGCCCTTTTCCAAGAAGGGCTTTTCTTATTCCACTACCCGGGGGGACCTTATGTTAATGGAAATAGTAGTTCATACACAGGTGAGTTATAATTTCATCATTATGAAAAACAAGAACATCATCCGCATTGCGATCACGATTCAGAGTATCTTCACACCGTCTCCACAAAAATAATCTATCTAGTATAATATATTTATTATGACCAAGATTACCAAGATCATTTCTGGTGCCGTCGTTCTCAGCATTGTCTGTTTAATTTTAGTCAGTGTTACTAAAAAGAACTCAAATATATCTTCGATGGAGACAC
>DHWH01000015.1:50290-61996 GCA_002413065.1 Patescibacteria group bacterium UBA5187 | reverse complement strand
AAGCATTGATGGTGCGAAGTACTTCATCGTTTCATTTCTCGACAGTTATCCCGGGGCCGAGTCTCTGGTGAAAAAAGATGAACTTCTCATCTCTCCTGATGCAGGCGTTGAAGTTATGAATGGAACAGTTATGCATGAGAATGTTTTTGGTACATGGTACAGGACCCAACCCAAATCGGAACTGACAGTCAAACACATTGCACAATCAGGCAAAAAGAAGCTATATCTGGTGATCGGTAACGACGGGTATTATGCCACTGTGCTCAAGTACACCAAAGAAGCTGCCGAGAAGTACGGAGTAGAAATCGTCGGAGTAGATTTGTTGGGAACGAATACTGATGTGAAGAGCATTCTGCCGAAGGTCAAAGCAAGCGGAGCGGATACAGTATTCTTCAGCGTGCTCGATACCAGTGTGTATGTTGATTTTTTGAAACATAAACTTGGTTTCCTGAAAGATATCGCGATATATACCGACGAGAATGCGACTTCTTATTTAGGACCAGATTACGTCAAAGATATGGAAGGGGTTTATTTCTACACGAACAAGGCACCGTCTCAGACATTTCTTGATGCTTATATAAAAAAGTTTGGGCACGAGCCACAGATAACTGCCAGCGTAGCTTATGATTCGGTTTATATGATGGCAGAGGTAATGAAGATAAATCCCAAGGATATTGCCATATACATGAGGTCTCGAAGTTTTGACACGGTAAGTTATGGAAATGTAACATTTGATGAACTCGGTGGAATAAAAACAGACGCAAAATATTTTGTCATAAAACAAGTCCGGAGCGGGAAAGCAGTTCAAGTTTTTCAGTAATACTCCCCGTATTCTTTCGGCCATTCTAATCCATTTTTTGACCACATGTAAAACACTCAAAGTGTACTAAGTTTATTCCACATACACATCCGCCCCTTTCCATATTGCGTTTCCTGTGGATTTTTCAATGGCCACGAAATCAATGTGGTATGTCGAACCGGCAGGTTTCCAATTGAATGCTGCCACATCTACGGAAGCTTCTTTATGAGGATAATCGGCATTGCTGTCAGTCATTGGATTCAACTTGCGTCCCTCCACTTGCCACGACATGCTGTAGTCGGAGAGATTTCTGTTTGTCACAGTTCCTGTGAATACAACCGTTCCGGAAAGGTGACTGCCGAGCGTGGGGAATCTCATTTCAAGATGCGGCGGGGTAGATGTTCCAACAGGCGGTGTTGAAGTCGCAACAGGCGGAGTGCTGGTAGCAGTCGGCGGAGTAGATGTTGCGGGCTGATTGCCTGCACCTCGGGATACGCTAAATGAGAAGGTATTATTTTTCCATGTATAGAGGGACGTCCAATTGGCGCTAAAATTTCCAACCGCCACGCGGTAGGTGACATCGGCATGCGGTGTAAATGTGACAGTGTACGATCGTGATGCTCCGGAGGCGAAGCTCTGATTCTCGAAGAATTTTTGCAGAGCGCGCTGGTTGGTTGCATTGTCATATATTTCTATATCGGTGACTGTTTTGTTGCCGGGGCCTCTGGCATTCATTACATCTATATGCAATGATATCTCCTGTTCGGCAACAGGGTCTGCCGTGTCGGATGAAACAGTCGAGGTAAAGGCAGGTGGCTGACTTGGTGTCGTGGTACCGCCATTTGTAGGAGCAACAGTAAAACTTCCGGCATTGTTCTTCCACGTGTAGAGAGATGTCCAGTTGGTATGAAATATTCCTACATCAAGACGATATGTGACAGCTGACTGCGATGACGGCGGTGTGAATGAAACGGTGTAGGTTTTCGAATTGCCAGCGATGAAATCCTGATCCTCAAAGAATTTTTGCATGACGCGCTGGCCCGTCTCATCATCATACATTTCAATATCGGTAATGGCTGCCGGAGCGTCACCTACTGTATCGGTCACTGTTACGTCGATGGTAAAGGGTTCCCCGGCCCTTGGGCTTGAAGAATTGAGTTGAACTGTGGAAGTAAAATCCGCCGGTTGAATGGGATGCGTGCTTGTCCCGGTACTCGTCCATGATTGCCGGATCGTTTGAAGAACCGGTTTATGTTGTGGTGTATACCCGGTATCGCTCTGACCGCCGGCATCCGGGTCCATTTCCCAACGCCACAATGAAACTCCGTTCATCCAAGGCACATTTTCCCAGTATGAGAACAGAGCCTGATATGCGTTCGACTGATCGGTACTATTGTATGGAGCTGAACGCGACCAGTCCCACGGGTTTTGATATGAGCCGTTCATGCTGCGATACCCGATTTCAGTGAATACAATTTGTTTGTTGAAACGCTGTTGAACGGGTTCGATTTCATGTGCACGCCATGCAGCCCAGATTTTTTTAAGTTCTTCGGGCGAAGAGTTTGCCGCATTGCTGAGGTCGTAATAAGCTGAGATGCCAATGTAATCAAGCTCCGGCCAGAATTCAATGGTATCCAGCTCGCCATACCAGTTTGCGCTGTAGGTCAATTTTCCTGAATAGATGCTGCGAAGGGAAGCAATTGCTTTTTTCCAGTTGGCTGTATTGTTCGGATCATAGTAAGGGTTGGAAAGATGAAGGAGTTCGGCTCCCATGCAGTAATCCTCGACAGCATTTGCTTCGGCAATTGCTCCGTAATGAGCGAGCATGTCCGAGTACGACTGGAACCATGCCGCACGGTTATCGGGTATCGGGTCAATATTTCCGCGCCACTCGATATAATCGGTTTCCAAATGCGGTTTCAGCATGACTTTGAGTCCGATTGAATGTGCATATGCGATGGCGGAAGCCAGGGAACTGTCGCTCGGCGTGTTCCAGCTTGGATACATTACGGTAGATTGCCGATTTGACTGGTAGTAAGGAATGATCAGTGTTACATAATTTGCTCCGGCATATTTCATTTCGCGAAGATTCTGTTTCATGGCTTCGCTGCCAAAATCCGTCGTATTCGCGGGCTGAATGCTGAATGCGCGGATCCATGTTGAAACTGAGGCCTCAGCTTTGGGAATGGGGCTAATGACATATGAAAAAACTGCAAAGCAGCACGCTATGCTATAAACGACCAAGATTCCGGCAGGAATTTTTTTCATATTTTTAATACGTCGATACGCTGTCATTCATAGGACGACACGCTACATTTTTTATTACATTTTTTGAACAAAATATCAGTGTAAAAACATACCCGATAGAGCGTCGGACCTACTATGAACACTCTTCAAGCCATATTGGTTGGCATACCAATTTTCATAATTGTCTGCATCATCGTATATAACATTTTTCGTGTTACGCCGTATGAAATATTCATTATAACCGCGGTTCTCGCTCTCTTGGTCCCGGGCGATTAGGAAAAAATTTGTGTTCGGGTCATCCTCATATATAATGTATGTTCATTTTTTCACGATACACTATGGATGATCACAAAATTTTTTTTCTTGCCCTGCCCATTTTTGTGCTTGCCGGTGTTATTCTGTACCACATCTGGCGCATCACCCCGCATCAGGTATTTGCCATAATAGGTGTTGTTTGGCTCGTCTCCATGATCTAATACCTTGATTTTCTTCCATTTTACCCAATTGTCTGTATAATCAGCCTACTTAATACGTCAATATCAATATGGCCAACAATACCGCTAAAAACCCCAATCAGAAAAATAAGAAAGCGGCGAAGGGGGGTATGCCTCCGCGAATGAGCTTCATCAATATGATTGCGATCGTGATCCTGATCTTCCTGTTGATAACGGGCATTTACGCGCAGTTTTCTTCAAAAAAAGACCTGTCTACGCAGACTTCGCTGTCAGCCATCGCTTCTGATGTAAAAAAAGGAACGATCACATCTCTCAGTATTCAAGGCGATCAGATCATAGCCACATATCCCGATAAGTCTACGAAGACCGCACAAAAGGAAGTGGATTCTTCTCTTACGGAATCATTGACGCGGCTTGGCGTAACTCCGCAGCAATTGGCATCCACTACGATTATGGTGGAACAGCCGAGCGGCTTCTGGTATTGGACTGGACAGCTCGCGCCTTTTTTGGCGCCTATTCTATTTTTGATTTTCTTCATCTGGCTGATCTCCCGTCAGATGCGCGGCGCCGGAATGCAGGCACTCACATTCGGGCAGTCCAAAGCGCGCATTACATTGCCGTCCGATACAAAACAAAAAGTAACTTTCAAGGATGTCGCAGGTGCAAAGGAGGCAAAACAGGAATTGTTCGAGATTGTGGACTTTTTGCGCAATCCAAAAAAATTCATCGAGATTGGCGCGGAAATTCCAAAAGGTGTTATTTTGATGGGAGCTCCGGGCACGGGAAAAACACTTTTGGCGCGCGCGGTCGCAGGCGAAGCCGGCGTAGCTTTCTTTTCCATCTCCGGTTCCGAATTCGTGGAAATGTTCGTCGGCGTCGGTGCTTCCCGTGTGAGAGATTTGTTCAAAATGGCAAAAGAAGCCGCGCCGGCTATCGTATTCGTTGATGAGATTGATGCTGTGGGTCGTGCGCGCGGTTCGGGTATGGGTGGAGGTAACGATGAGCGCGAACAGACATTGAACCAGATCCTGGTTGAAATGGACGGTTTTGAACCGAATGAAAAAGTTATTGTCATGGCGGCGACGAACAGGCCTGACGTTCTCGACCCTGCGCTTCTCCGACCGGGAAGATTCGATCGTCGTGTCACTATCGACCTTCCGGATCGCGGCGACAGGGAGGCAATTTTGAAGATTCATGCGATAAAAAAGCAATTGGCTGAAGATGTAAATATGATAGTCATTGCGGAGCGTACCCCGGGATTTTCGGGTGCGGACCTTGCATCTCTGATGAATGAAGCTGCCATCTTGGCTGCACGAGAGAATCGTACATCGATCGGCCAATTCGATCTCATCCGATCGATCGAAAAGGTCATGCTCGGTCCCGAACGCCGCAGTCACGTATTGTCGCCAAAGGAAAAAGAGATCACCGCATATCATGAAGCGGGGCATGCCTTGGTTTCGTCAGTTTTGCCGCATGCCGATCCTGTTCATAAGATTTCCATAATTTCACGCGGTCGTGCCGCCGGATATACTCTCAAGCTGCCGTTTGAAGAACGTCGCTTGCAGTCACGCCTACAGTTTTTAGATGACATTGCAGTTTCTATGGGCGGGCATGTGGCCGAGCTTCTCGTTTTCGGTGATATCACGACAGGTGCCTCAAATGATCTTCAAGTCGCTACTGCCTTGGCACGTGATATGGTGACTCGTTATGGTATGTCAGAAAAGATCGGTCCGGTGGCTCTGGAAAGCGCCCAGGGAAGAGTGCTCTTCGGTATGGGCGTGAATGACAGGGAATATTCAGAAAAAGTCGCTGCAGAAATCGATGGTGAAGTCACTCGTATCATGACGGATGCACGCGAAGTTGCACTCAAAACACTTACTGTGAACAGGAAAGCTTTTGAAGCCATAGCGAAGCGTTTGATCGACGTGGAGACTATTGAACGTGAAGAGTATGAAAAGATATTGGTTGCACAGGGAATAGAGGTGAAGAAGAAAGATGAGTTGGTAGAACCAAAGAAGATAGTGTAATTAGCGAAGTAAGTCATTCCGATAAGTCGAGGACCTGTTTGAGCGAAGCGAGTTCCGCAGACTTGGAGGAATGACTTACTTCGCTGTGTCCACTGTACTAATTTTCATTTACTGTTTACTATAGAGCGGTACCCGCCCTTAGCTGTTTTGGTTAGTTGTTGAAGCCAGCATCCGCCCTTAGCTCAGCTGGTTAGAGCACAGAGCTTATACCTCTGGGGTCCTTGGTTCGAATCCAAGAGGGCGGACATTATTTTTATGTTCAAACTGCAGAAAATAGAAAAAGACAGCGCTCACGCCGTACTCGATGACTTTTTAAGATCTAGACAATTTTTACCTGTCTTTTTTTATCCTCCATACACTCTCATTACGTGGCTGACTCATCAAAACAAAACTCTTTATATTGCAGACATTGGTAACGAAAAAAACCTCATTGTACATAAGGAGAAAAATAATGATATTCGCTTTTTGTTTTCTGAGCCCTCGGAGGCTTTGCTGGTTCAAATTACAAATCATTTCAATCCTCGTTTTATCGCCACGAATGAGTTGGTTACTGTCCCGGTGCATGTAAATAACTATATTGAAAATATTGAATTGCTAATTGATGTGGATGCAGTCGTAAATCTTGTGGATAAGGATATAGAAAAAGCCTATGCAAAATGCCACGCGAAACACTCGCATTTGGAAGTAGAAAGATATGGGAACGAGCATGCAGAATCAGTACGGATGTTCCTGGAAGAATGGTCACATAGTCGTACTGAAGAAAAGAATAAATTTGCAAACACGGCGAATGATGCTCATTTTATTGAATTATACGCTAATACTCCTGCCGCAGTCGGTCTAGTTATCAAGGATGATGCGAAAGTAGTCGCAATTAGTTTCTTTGTTCCTGCAATGGATGGCAAGGCTATCGCGGTCATAAACAAATGTTTGCGAGGATACACTCAGCTCGGAGTATTCACTTTTGTCGAAAGGGCAAAGATGATGTCGTCATCGGGTTTCAAGAAGGCATATATCGGAGCAATTAATAATGACTTCAAGAAAAAGTTTATCGCAAACGGAGAAACTCGGAAAATCTTTTCTCGGGAAATTATGCGTCAGCCAGATTTCATGGCTCCTGCAGCCTATACGCTTAGGATTTTTTAATTATTACAGTGCTTAAGTAGTACATATATGATATCCAATTTTTGTAATTCAAAAGAAGAAACTCTCCTTCAGGCATCTCAAAAATTGGTATCGGAACTGAAACGGCTTGTGGAAAATAAAACACCCACACTTTTTCTTGCTTCAGGAGGTTCGGCTTTACAATTGTTGAACGATATTCCTGCGGATGTGCTCGGCCCGCATCTGACTATCAGTGTTCTGGATGACCGGTACAGTTCCGATCCGGCAATAAATAATTTCAGCCAGCTTATGCAAACTCGGCTATATGCTGACGCGGCAACGGCAGGTGCCAAATTCATCGATACTCGACCGCAGCCTGATGAAACTCAGGAGGAAGTTGTGCAGCGGCTGGAAAAAGGCATTCGCGATTGGAGAAAAAACTATCCGCAGGGATTTATTTTGATCACACAAGGGATTGGCCCTGACGGACACACTTCCGGCATCATGCCATTTCCAGAAAATCCTACCTATTTCAAAAATACATTTGAAAATTCCGGTAAGTGCTTTGTCGGCTATGATGCAAAAGGGAAGAATCCGTATCCATTGCGAATCACCGCGACAATATCTTTTTTGAGGGAAGTGGACGTTTCGATTTTGTTTGCCTGTGGAGAAGATAAGAAGGTAGCCTTCGAGAGATTGCGGGCTGAAGAGGGTACATTGGCAGAAACACCGGCACGCATCATCAAAGAGATGAAACAGGTTTATGTGTTTACTGATGTGACTATTTAGTACATGTCTTACTCAAAATGCGAGCTTTTTTCTTTTAGCTCGACGTGTTTTTTGAGCAGAGGATATGCTTTCAAATGAGAGTCGGTCTCAATGAGCTGAGCCGCTTCAGTGCGAGCTGCTTCTACCATTTTCAAATTTCGCAGGGCTTCCATGGCTACGTCGGAAACACCCCATTGCTGACGACCGGATAATTGTCCGGCACCGCGCGCGGCGAGGTCGAGTTCCGCCAATTCAAAACCGTTTTTTTGCGCTTTGCAAAGCCTTCAGTCGGTCGATAGATTTTGTCGAGGTGGTTTCCGTGAACACATAGCAGTATGCCTGATGACTGCTGCGGAGCACGCGACCGCGCAATTGGTGCAATTGTGCCAGGCCGAAACGCTCCGCACCTTCTATGATGATTACCGTAGCATTGGGGACATTGACCCCGACTTCGACGACGGATGTGGCACAGAGAATATGGATTTTTCCTGCTTTGAATTCCTGCATGATGCGATCTTTTTCGGCTGGTGTCATTTTGCTGTGAAGGATGCCGATCTCGTATTCGGGAAATACGGATTCCTTGAGCCGCTTCGCCTCTTCTTTGACGGACTTTGCGATGATCGCAGCTTCCATATCCGGATCAGGTTCGTTGATGCGCGGACATATCACATAGAGTTGTCTGCCACTTTCCAATTCTGCGCGGATCTTTTCATACATTGGCTGGCGCTCCTGCGGCCGCACGAGTTCGGTGATGATCGGTTTTCGTCCAGCGGGAGATTGGTCGAGAAGAGTGAGATCCAGGTCGCCATACATGGTGAGCGCGAGTGTGCGCGGGATAGGTGTGGCAGTCATCGAAAGAAGATGCGGTGCAGGCGAGGTGGTATTTTTCTTTACCAGTTTCGCGCGTTGCGCCATTCCAAAACGATGCTGTTCGTCAATGATCACATATGCAAGATGTTTGAATTCAACTGTTTTTTGGATCAGTGCATGTGTGCCGATGAGCACTGCTATTTCGCCATTCGCCACCCATTTTAATAATTGCGCGCGCGAAATATCGGTCCAGCCTTTCGGGTTTACTTTCGATGGAAATTTGCGACAACCGGAACCGGTGATGAGCCCGATCTGTACGGGCATATATGAAAAATACTGAATGAATGATTCGAAATGCTGGGTTGCCAGAATTTCCGTAGGACACATGTATGCTGTTTGCAGGTGGGTCGGTCTCGAAACCATGACCGCGTATGTCGTTGCCGCAGCCACGGCTGTTTTGCCTGAACCCACGTCTCCTTCGAGCAGGCGCGACATGGCATAATCGCCTTGCATATCCGAGTGGATTGTTTTGATGGCATTGAGTTGGGCATCCGTAGACTGGAATGGAAAGCGCCGTACGAATTCATGGACTTGAGCAAGATCCGTTTCTGCCGCGAACGCCGGATGTTCGCGGTATTCTTTTCGCGCACGTTGTTTTCCAAGCTGAATGATGAATATTTCTTCAAATGAAAATCGCTTGCGGGCGGAAAGTGCGTCCTCATGCTTGAGTGGCGTATGGATCCAGATCAGAGCCGTACGCAGGCTGGGGAGATGATATTTTCCAATATGGAAACGGGGATGGGATCTTCGATAGTATCGAGGATTCCAGCTTTGAATATTTTTTGAAGCGTATGATATATCCAGCTCGATGTGATGCCACGCGATTCCGGGTACACGGGATATAAGGTGTGCGACTCGTTACCGTCTCCGAAAAGTGAATCGCCGACTCCGATGGGTACAGTTTCAACAACTTCTATTTTGGGGTTGGAAAGATAGAGTTCCTTCTTTTTTCTTCTTTCGCTTACTTTGCCTTCGACGCGTACCAGCATGCCATCGGTGTACATCTTTGCGACGTATGGCTGATTGAACCAGACACATTGGAGGCGACCAGTTTCGTCTTCAACGTATCCGGTGGCCATAGTCATTTTTGACTTGAATCCTTTGCTGGCTCTGAGCCCATTTATTTTGCCGAAAATGACTGCCGTGTCGCTTTGTTGAAGTGAATCGACGCTTTTTGCTTCAGCCGTGTCGCCATAGCGTACGGGGAAATGATACAGAAGATTTTCCACTGTTTCGATGCCGAGGCGCTTGAGGGCATCCTTTTGGACCTGAGTGATGCGGAAATGATCGGTGATGCGGGCGGATAAGGTGAGAGGCATGAGGCTATTATAATAGCCTCGCCACTACTGCACAATGATCGTTCCGCCCGCGTTCGGATTGGCGTGATTATGGTACCCATGTGTTCCTGTCACAGCGAATGTATACGTCCACGACTGTCCCGGACCTGCGAGGGATATTTCATCAAAGCCCGGAAGGTCGGTATGCGAAGGGTGAGGATTCGAAGCGACGCGCATGGCTCCTGATGAATTATTTTTCCATGTTACGGATTGGCCATTTTTTATAGTGATCGTAGAAGGGGAAAAACCATTGTCCGTGTATGTCACCATTGCGGACGTTTCAGTTGTAGCTGAAGTATACGGCTGATTGGTGCCGGGGGTCATTTTTAGATTGTTGGCCGACTTTGTTATGGCCGCTATGACTCCAAGAAGGACAATCACGATAACGATGATGGTAATTAATGTACCTTTTTTCATATGTTTTTATTTAATTTTTACTGACATAATAATACAACCGCATCTCGTTGCACCGCACCGCACAAGCATCACGCGATATGGTAAGCAGATTTCCTATGAATGATGAAGCCTTCATGCGCCAAAGCCTCAATGTTTTTTATGACGGATTTTTGGGCATATTCTTTCAGCTCTTTCGAAATAGCCTTGTCCGTGATCGCCTTGCCTGTGCGGGAATGTTCCATAATAAGTTTCAGGATCTTTGATCGGAGTTCGCGGTTTGATCCGATGAATGGCTTCTGTTTCGTATGGTGAAGGCTCTTTCGTGACGGATTGACCATGCTTTGCTTGAGATATGAGCCATAATCCATGAGGGCGTAATACCATTCACGTGGATTTTTTTGGTTTTGTCGGATGCTCAGCATTTCTTCGAGGAGGGGCATTATCTTTTCATCATGAACTTTCGAAGTATCGTCATTAAAAAATAAATGAATGAAAACCGAACGTATATTTGTTTCGATAAATGGATGGGGAATATTGAATGCGAATGCGAGTATGGAACCGGTAGTGTTTGGTCCTATGCCAGGGAGCTCTGTCAGTAAGTTGTAATAGTGCCTGGTTTTAAGGCTTTTTGCAGCAGGTTGTTTTTTTAGGCCGGGATCAATTAGAAAATTATATGCGGGATCAGCAACAACTTTTTCGGCGATTCTTTTCAAGTACAGCGCGCGCCTGTTGTAGCCGAGTCCCGACCATTGTGTGAGAACTTCCGCAACGGATGCTTTTGCCAATGACTGCCAGGTGGGAAAATGATGAGTAAATATTTTGAATTTATCCGTGACGCGGCTTACCTGAGTCTGTTGCAGCATGATCTCGGATATGACGACATAATAGGGAGACGTATTGTCTCGCCAAGGCATCGAGCGTCCGTGGGCCCGGTAATAGGTCCAGATCTTTTTGTTGCATGCGGCTATATTGTCCGGTTTGTCCGGTCTGTGGGATATTTTGCGCGCCGGTTTCACTTTCATAAAAGCTAACTATATCATGTGTTTTATTTTGATAAATAGAGCTTTTTATGCAAGAATGTGCCCATCCAGTCGAAGCTCTTCTCGGGTGACGGCTGATGAATGGAGACGTGGTGGAGTGGTCTAACATACCTCTTTGCTAAAGAGGCAGGCCTTTACGGGCCTCGAGGGTTCGAATCCCTCCGTCTCCGCCAGATGACAAGATTAGAATTTGAGGGAGATCAATTTGAAAAAGATTACTGGTCTTTATTTATAAAAGATAAATTCCCCAGTTATGAAACTTTTTGGCTAAAATTTGTTTTTCCCTTGAGATCGAGAGGGGTAAATTCTTTCATACAAAATACAGAACCGACACCAGGTAATATCCCAACAAGCATGCATGTCGCGCAATTAAATTATGGGGTAATAAGACATCTCACACGTTGCTTTCAAATTTTAGAATCACTCAAAATCACGGAAGGGTTTGACCAGTATGACTTGTTTATCGAAGGCATCGTCCGTCTTACTGGTGCTTTGGATAATGGTGACGAACTATTGGCAAGATCAAAATGGCCAAATGATTATATTGACCAATCAGCCGATGGGTTGAGAGTCCAAGCTGATAAAGCGAGAAAAAGATGGAGAACAGAAGTAGGTGATCCATTAAAAAAGATAAGATACTATAGAAATAGAGTAATACACGGTAGC
>DHWH01000015.1:31341-50186 GCA_002413065.1 Patescibacteria group bacterium UBA5187 | reverse complement strand
CGGACTAGAGAAATATAAAAATGATTTCGTACCAGTTCTAAGAATCTTAGAGAGTATGTGGTTAGAGACAATTTCATATCTTGAAGAAAACTGGAAAAGGATATAGTTCAGATACTTGCCATACTGCTCAGAGCACTTAGCTAAAACATATTAGAAAATCGCTAAAGGGTTTTCCAACCAAGATACTTAACCTAATATTACCGCTATTAAGACAAAGGTATCAGTATAATACCAGTACCTATAAACTTGTATAAGTGCTAGAATTAGACCATGAAGAAAATAGTTTGGATCATTTTTACTGTTATCCTAATATTTGTATTAGTTTGGATATTAGACATTTGGAAAAGTGGTTCAAATAAAATTACTGACTACGGTCGAGTCTGTAACCAGAATAATACATCCATAGAAAATTGTAAGTTCTGGAATTTATTTGCAACAACTTATATTCTCGACAAATCTAATGAGACGGTAATGTGGTACGACGGGAGTGGAGACGCACAGAGGAGTAACTGTCACATTGGCGATGTTGATAATTGGTGGTGTGATGCATATGAAGGGATAATATCCCTTGAAGGTAATGGGCAAAATGTAATTGGTTTTGCTGGCGGGAAATCTATTGAAAATACACCTGCCTACCCTGCTACTTCAACTGAGCATTTCGGGGCTATGAAATATTGGTGGTTCAAGATCTAACGACCCCGACCCACATACCTCAATTACGTATCTCCAAAGATGCTAAAATACCCTTATAAAGCCTCGAGGTGTGGGTACCATACCCGAGACGCCCGCCATTTTAATTTTGGTATCGGATGACCCCGAGGGCTAGATAAAATAAGGGTCTTTGTGTGCGATGAGTTTCTCGGTCTCCATCCACAGCTCCGTGAAGTTATCAGTCAGGCTTTCCGTCTCGAGATAGAGGAATTACTTTTTCCAGCCCATTTCGATGATGAATTCATGGTAATCCGCAAAAAATGCAAAAAGTGGTGCATTACTTTTGCTTACTAAATCTTGCCGGATAAAAAGATGAATAAGACCACGGATTCAAATTCAACTTTTATCCTGCAAAAAGGCTACCGGCTAAAAAACGTGAAAAATCGTGCGGAATCAAATAAGAAAAAACAGCCACAAAATAGCTGTTTTTTCTTATTCACTCTGTCTAGAAAGCTTGTTCTATAACCCCACCAATTGTTGCATCTTGTGGCGAGTCTTTGGGCCGACAATTCCTGATACCGGATCAATGCTGTACTTTGACTGGAATGTCTTGACCGCATTATGAGTGAAGTTGCCGAAATACCCTGAGATGATTGCTTCTTGGTAGCTGCCTTCGTAAATAAGATACTGCTGGAGATCTTTAACAGACTCTCCCTGATCGCCCTTCTTGAGATCAGTCTCAAATACCACGATGTCGGTTGGAATATCAAGCTTGGTTTCCGACATCGATACGGTATTGAGTTTTTTCTGTGTTGCTGTATCAACGATTCCGGTCTGAGCTAATCCGTGTTTTGCCTGAAAGCGTTTGAGAGCGGCTTCGGTCAAGGCTCCGAAATACCCAGTAATATATTTCTCCGGGTATGTTCCTTCAGCATGGAGGAGTTCCTGCAAGTGCTCTATCTCGATATCGGTAGTACCTTTCTGCCATGTCTTCACGAAATGAAGTACTGGTGTTGAAGATGCGAGTGTGCCACTTTCGTTGAATTTAACTTGTCGTACTCCCGCCACTGGGGCCATGGAGATATTAACGGGTCGTGATGAACCACTTCCAGAACTACGAGCGAAAACCGTATAGTTGTGAGTTACTCCATTTGTCTGATTGGTATCAGTGAATGTTTCGCTGTTGCCTTCGTAGATGATAACCCCGTCCCGTTCGATGACCACGTCTTCGTTAACGTTCGGATTGCCCTCATTAATCTCGAAGATCACTTCTCCGTCTACACCTTCGACATCCACGATCGGAGTTTCTCCTTCACCCGTAATGACTGGTGCAGGAGCAGTTGGCGGAATATTTGAAGGGGTACCTGTTGTGATAAACGTATAGTCCTCTGAAAACGTGACATTTCCAACTTCATCAATAGATTTCACTCGGTAATGATATGTCGTTCCTGAATTGAGATTGCTCAAGGAAACAGAATGAGAGGTGGTGAGTGTTTCGGTATTTGTACTCGAAGATCCATAGGTAGTATCGGTGCCGTATTCAACTTGAGATGTCGCACCCTTATCTGTGCTCCAAGATATTGTTGCGGCTGAGCTTGTGACCGATCCTGAAGAAACAGAAATGATATTTGCAGGTGCGACTGCGGGAATCGAGTGGTTGAGAGTATTGAATTCTTCATTTGCGGAAACCGTTGCAACTGATGCGCCTACTGGTTTTGATTTCACTCGGAAAACGTAGTTGGTGTTCGAAGTGAGAGCGGTGATGGTGACTGAATGTGAAGTGGTGAGTGTTGAACTAAGTGTAGTTGCTGATCCAAAATTCTCACTGTTTCCGTATTCAACTTGCGAATCAGACGGCAGATCAGTGTTCCAAGCAATCGTCACGGTTGAAGTTGAGACCGAAGCAGTCTCAATGCCTGAGATGAGAACAGTCGCAACTTGTGGAGCTGGTTGGCCTTGAACCTGTACTTGGACCTGCGGCAAAGCATCAGTTGTAAATGATTCATCGGCACTCATGCTCGTATTACCGTGAGTGTCGGTTGAAGTAATGCGGTAATGATATGTGGTATCGGGTGCAAGAGAAGATAGCGTGGTCGAGTGAATGAGAGTCGCACTACCAGTTAGATTTACCGTCGTGCCATAGCCCGCAGTGGTGCCGTACTGAATACTTGAAGTAGCAAGTTCACTTGTGGTCCAACCGACAGTGGCACCTGTCGTTGTGATTGGAGCGACGGTGATGAGTGAAATTTGAGGAGGGGTCGTATCAGCGGGAGTTGAAGGTGGTGTGACGACAGCAGGGTCAGTGGTGAAAGAATTCGGGCATGCATTTGCCGTATTTCCCGCAAGGTCAGTGGCATGGATGCAGTAATAGTAAGTGGTGCCAGCTGTAAGGTTGGTCAGAGTTGCAGCATGAGCGAGAAGTGCAGTGCCGAAAATGGTGGCGTGAGAACCGTAGCTCTGGCTCGTACCATATTCGAGAGTTGAAATGCTAAGCTCGTTTGTATTCCAGCCAAGCGTTACGTCAGTGATACCAAGAGGCGCAGTACCAATTCCTGAAATGATCGGTGCTGTTGTGTCTGTTGGTGATACAACAACTTGCGGAGCTGGTTGAGATGTCACGTTCTGGTTAGCAATCGTCTCGGTAGTAAATGTTTCGTCAGAGGTGATAGTTTCATTTCCGATCTCATCGCTCGTGATGATGCGGTAGTGGTAGAGAGTGTTTGGCGTAAGACCGCTCAGTGCAACAGCGTGAGTCAGTGCCAAATTGGTATTAAGAGTTGTCGATTCTCCATATCCTGCGGTGGTGCCATATTCGACTCGAGTATTACCAACTTCAGTTGTTGTGAAATTGATCGTTGCTCCCGTAGTCGTGATTGGAGCAACTGTTATCAAACTAACATCGGGTGGAGTCGTATCGATGATTACACTTTGAGAAGCCGTAGTAAAAGTATGACCGCACGAATTCGTCATGTTATTTGCAAGGTCGCGTGCGTGAATGCAATAGTGATATGTCGTACCAGGAGTAAGGCCAGTGAGAATAGCTGTGTGTGCAAGAAGTGCTGTGGCATCAAGGGTGGCACTTGATCCGTAACTCTGCGTTGTTCCATATTCAAAAGTAGAAATCGAAAGTTCGTCAGTGGTCCAGACGATGGTTGCGTCATGCGTTGCAAGCGACAGTCTTGCTGCGCCAGAGATGACGGGACCGGTCGTATCGGCAGGAGGAGTAATGGTCTGCACAACAGGTTCTACTACTGGGGGTGGTGTAGGTTCTGCCGGAGGAGCGGGTGGCGCAGATGGTGCTGGTGGAGCTTCAACAGGCGGTGGGGTAACATCGCCGAGCTGCGCGAAAGCTGGCAAAGCGTTTCCCATGAACATGCTGATAATGACGAGGAACGATGCTACCGATTTTATTTTACTCATAAATATATTGGCCAAAATTTTCATATTGTTTTTTGTTCAATACAAATATGTTGGTGATTAATTTGATAATAAAGCTTATGGGATTATTTTATCATTTAAATCGAAAATATTACACAATAGTTTTGTGTATATATAAATGCTTTGGTACAAAAGGCTTTCCCGTGTCACATTTGTAACATTTTCGGCAAATAAGCCTTATGTATCAATAAAGGAAGTCGCGACCCGCAAACCTTAATTTGGAGTCTCCAAACATACTAAAATACCCTTACAAGGGTTGAACCTACGGGCACCATACCCACGTAGCCCGCCATTTTGTTTGCATAATATATTATATTCTGTCATCGATATAATCGAAGCTCTCAAGGTCAGTCCTGACTCTAGAAACTATTGGAAAGTGCTCAAAAGTAACCTTAAAAAAAGGGAGTCAAGTGGTTACAAAAATTAACCGAACAGACATTATTCACTCGGAATGGGCTGAGGTATCTGTTAAGGATCACAAGAAAATCAAGGGACTAAAATCGCAAAACTTGCGCGACCATATGAGCGAGGCCGAATTGATTTTCACCGCTCTTGCAGAACTCTCAACAAGACAAATAGCTGAATCAGAAAAAGCCGCAGGGTTGGAAGATAATAAAATTCCTGCTAAGCGAGGTGGCAAAATAGCGAAAGACGCGAAGCTTGCTCTCGAAGAAAATACGGGTAAAAAAGTTGTAAATAGTGAGAATTATTTTACCACCTAGGATCCCTTAAGCTTCGAATTCTGAATGCCTCAAATTGAGTCGTTCGTAGGCTCCTCCTACATATCTATTTGAAGAAATAGTGTCGAGCTTCTTTTCATGAGTGGTTATACATTTTTATATTTTCATCTTAATTTATTGCTTATCCTTGGTCAAACCGCCAAGGGATTTCTTAATAAAGACATTTTCCTTAAAATAGGGTAGAGTATCAGGGATCTATTAATTAATCATTCACACATATGCCTAAAGCAAACTCAGCATTTATGAAGCCGTTGAACGTCAGTCCGGAATTAGCAGCCGTAGTAGGCAAGGGTCCTATGCCAAGATCGGAAGTGGTCAAGGCGCTCTGGGTCTATATCAAGAAAGCCAATCTGCAGGATCCAAAAAACAAAAGAAATATCGTTGCTGATGAAAATTTGAAGAAAGTTTTCGGCGGTAAAGACGTTGTAAATATGTTCGAAATGACCAAGCTGGTTTCGAAGCATCTCTCCTAGTCGGGGCGCAGTTAGAATGAATACGAATCTAAAACCCGAAGCACTCATCAACAACGAGCTTAATCAAGTTTTCTTGATGAGTTGTCGTTGCGGTTTTCCGATCAGCTTCGCGCGGCATCATTGGTTTGTCATAAACAGGAAAGGGGTCCTTTCACGGTGGGAGGTCCTCATTCAGAAAGACTACAGTAAAAAAAGCTGGGGCTACTTGAACCTTGATTCCAGAACCCCGTTCGAATCTCTCGGATTTCTTTCGGTGCGCGGCGATTCCTTATGGGATTCTACGCTTCTTGGATATGGTGAAGGAGGCGAGGGTTCTTCCACAGAGAAAATGATTGAATTTATCGAAAGTTCACCCCGAACATATCCCTATTGCGATACGTATTTACTCCCGGGTCCCAACAGCAATACATATATACAATGGATTCTCGATCGTTTTCCCGAATTCAAAGCAAAACTTCCGTGGAATGGTTTTGGAAAAGGGAAGAAGCTGAATTTTGAAAGCGCGCAAGCCGGAGTGATAAAGAGTAAAAATTAGATTAGAATAGTACTGAATCGTTCGCTGATTCGTACTACTGGAGAGATGGCTGAGTGGTTTAAGGCAGCGGTTTACTAAACCGCCGTTCTCTCACGAGAACCGTGGGTTCGAATCCCACTCTCTCCGCCAGTTTGATTTTATTGAGATTTCGCCGTGCATTAAGAGATTGTGCTATCATAGGCTACATTATAATTTCCGCGTAAATGTAACAGAAAATACCATGTCTAAGAAAACAAATATGTTAATGCTGCTCGCGCGTCTCATTATCGGAGGAATTTTTATCTTCTCTGGCTGGATGAAGGTTTCAGAGATGACAATGACCCTCGGATTTTTTAGCGCGCTCGGCATCCCCGCATTTCTGACCTACATAGTGGCGTATGCTGAACTTATCGGAGGAGTGCTTATCGTTCTCGGTCTTTGGACTGATCTTGCAGGAGTAGGTCTTGTCATAATCATGCTCGGTGCAGTTTATTTCACCCGTGGCGGCGGCTTTGCAATGCTCGGTTTGCCTTTGGCAACACTTGCCGGTCTTCTCGCGATTGTCGCGGCTGGTCCCGCAGGCTATGCTCTCCGTTTGAAAGAGAAGGGCGTCACAGCTGTTACGACTGAATAGATCACAAAGATAATAGATCCGAACACCAGGATCCACGCGAGCCAAAGCGGCAGGACGATCTTGTTCTGCGGCAGATCAAAATTTTGTTTGCGGGCATTCTTGAAGATGAGCAATCCTGAGTCACCCTGTCCGATGAGTTCGAATCCGTGTGCGGCATCGACACTTTCTATCCCAAGAAGAGTACTGGATGATGCCAGCTGGTATCTATTGATCAGCAGGATATCCGCATTGCGGACATCCAGTCCTTTCTGCCAATAGAGTTCAGGTGAACGCAGGTTCGACATTTTTCTATTTGATAAGGCTGTGAAGAGTTGCGGTATGACGTATATTCGATATGCTTCATAATATCCTCGATCAAGCACGTTGGCCACGCTCATGATAATTGCGTCCGCACTCGTATTATCACCGATATTTTTTGCCAACGCCTCATTTTTTGCATTGAAATGTCCAGTGCGCCATTGTGTGAAGGATTCGCCATCTTTTCTGATGAGAGCTTCCACAAAAATACTATGGTACAGATCGAGGGAAAAATCATGCACGGATGAATTTATAAAGACAGAGGTGATCACGGACAAACCAAGCAGAAAGATCATTGAGATCCTTAATTTTTTTGCTCGGTATCCGTTATCTACGAGTGATCCAAGTTCTGACACGGAAAAGGCGATGATGACCATCATTGTCCATAGGCCAATGCTATTGGCGTAGCGCGCAAATTCGAAGTATGCTATCGGAAGGGAAACAATCAGTAAGGCTACGAAAAAAGAAATATCCTTTTGAATGAGATTTTTCTTCCAGTTTCGTGCAAGAATAACCAGACACAGGATGCATATGAGAAGTACGCTGAGATTAAAAGAAACGGATGATATTGATTGGACATTAGCGGTGTATGTCGGATGAAAATACCGCAGATATTGTACATTTCCGACAATATGAATAAGCCAGGGGATGTATAGCAGTAGCGATACGCCTACTACGCGCAGAGTTTGCTTGAAATATTCTTTGTTGCACCATGCCCAGATGAGAAATGCTCCGACAACTAGCCAGGGAAAGATCATGTGTGTATAAAGCAATAATGTAAGCAATGCTATGCATGCGAGTATTTTCTTTTTCTTCGAGAGAAGCAACAGGAAAGGACTTAAAGCGAAAACCAGTGATGCGGGAAGTGTTGCCCCCATGCTCAAAACCAAGGGAACAAAACTAGTAACTAAGAGAAGATAGAAAAAACCCGTACGGGCATTGAAAACTTTTATTATTCCTACCCAACTTAATACGAAAAGCAGGAATAAGCCTATTGTATTGAAAATCTGAATGGCGAGTAACGATGCTACATGAGCGGCTACAAATGGCGTCAATAAAATATGAAATACTGGCGGATATTCGTGGGGTCTTCCGAGGGGCAGACTATCCCATGTTTCCCACGCATTTACTCCTCCGTCCCGGACAAATGATTGCGCGACGGACATGTGATATGAAAGGTCTTGGTCGACGATCAGAAATTTTTCGTGGAATACAGTTAGAATAATGCCCAAGGCGATCAGGATTAAAAATCCCAGTGTCGTATACGTTTTATTTGTCTTTCCCATGGTCGTGTCGTAGAATTGTATCACATACATTTTCCTGAATTCTTGAATCCCACCATGCCGATACATATTTTTGATAGTCAAGATTTCATTGCCATAATCGGGACAAAAGAAGACGGAGATTTTGGCTTCCGTACTCAATCCGAGGATATTCGCGTCGCCCGGGATCGCCAATCTTTCTTGGAAAAATTCAACGTACGCCATATTTCAATGATGGAACCTCGTGGACATGCGATTGCTTTCAATCCTACTGCGGATCTCGTGCATGCACATGGGATTATTTCAGATCAAAAAAAGGTGTGGGGCCTTCGTACATCTGACTGTTTGCCATTTATAGTACTTGATGAAAAAAATCACAGGATCGGCGTGCTTCATTTGGGTTGGTGGCAGATATATATCAATTTAACGAGTACATTTTTTAATACGTGGTCTGAAAAATTCCCTGGAAAAAATAATTTGAAACTCTTTATTGGACCAAGTATTTGCGCAAAATGCTTTACTTTTACGGGTCCAAAAGGGTGGCTTCGAATAATCCTTTTTTATTTGAGCCCGCTCCGGAAACATTTAAAAAAGATGGAAGGAAAGGGCAGCTACATATTTGACCTGAAAGAGGCGTTATTGGAGCAGTTAGTATCTCAGGGTTTTTCTTTATCCGATATTACTATTTCCCATGAGTGTACGTTTGAGAATGAGAATTTATCTTCCTACAGGCGCGAGAGGGCAGGACGAAAAAACAGCAACTTTGTTGTGGCGGGAAGAATTTAATCTCATCTGTTACGGAGGCGTAACCTGATTGGAGATGGCAAAGAAATAATCAATATCATTTTGGTAAATACATTCATATTCTGTTCCGTGGCTACGAGAGTCAGCAGAGTAATGTCCCTTAGAGCTATAAATATAATTACTGTCGTCGATACAATATTCGATGCTTGAGCTAGGACTGCTAGTCCATGAGTAGCGAACGATTACAACGTATTTAGTTCCATTGCTTGCGCACTCCGTACTTGTTATAGGAGGAGTGCTTTTGACATAGTTATTTGCAGCTTGAAGTGCCGCTTTCATAGTTGAATCTGTAGCAAACATGCTACTTCCACTTGTGGGGCAAGCTTGGTTCATTGCAAAAGGTGGTCCATATGAAGACCCATGATTTGAAAACCAAAGGGCTGCCTGGGTGCGTACTGTAACCAGATCTGAAACAATAGCACTTCGTTCTCCTCTTTTACGTGCGTTTTGAAGGGATGCTAACACAATACTCGCAAGCAGTCCTATGATCGAAATCACCACCAAAAGTTCGATCAAGGTGAACCCGCTCTTTTTTGTATTACTATGTCTCATGAAATAAAGATAGGATTTACGTATGGCAATTTTACTATGTCTGCATCTTTATGTACAATGTCCCTGTTGATATGAATGCGCATAAAGCGAGCTTCTCCTTCATTAGACTACATCCCACATAGCATACATGAAAACAATTACCGATCAAAAACGCATCGACGAGATATTCGCACGCGGCACCGTTGTCGAAATATTACCTTCAACAGAGGCTTTTGTTGCAAAACTTATGTCCGGGGATGTAATCAAGATCTACATTGGTGTTGATCCTAATGCCGAAGCTTTGCACTTGGGTCATGCCAAAAATATCATGTTTTTGGAAGAATTGCGCCAGTTGGGACATGAGGTGATCTTGCTTATGGGAGATTTTACTGCGCAGATCGGCGATCCGGACAAGAAATCAACGCGGCCGCAGCTGACCCAAGAGGTGACTGCGAGCAATGCGGCTAAGTGGCTTGATCAAGTCAAACCTATTTTGAATTTTACCGACAAGGAAAATCCTGCCAAGATCATGTACAACTCCGAATGGCTTTCAAAACTTACTCTCGTTGAGATCGCTGATATAGCCTCGAACTTCACCGTTCAACAAATGATCGAGCGTGATATGTTCGAAAAACGAATCAAAGAGGGTAATCCTATTTATCTTCATGAATTCATGTATCCTTTGATGCAAGGGTATGACAGTGTCGCTATGAATGTTGATGCGGAATTGTGCGGCACGGACCAGATCTTCAATGCATTGGCCGGACGTACGCTTTTGAAACGCTATAAAAACAAAGAAAAATTTGTCGTTGCATTGAACTTGGTTGCCAATCCCAAAACAGGCGAGCTCATGTCAAAGTCAAAAAGAACGGGAGTATTCATCAATTTGCCGGCGGATGAATTATTCGGTGCGATTATGGCTTTGCCGGACCCGATGATCGAACCGCTTTTTATAAACTGCACGCGCATTCCGCTTGAAGATAAGGATGCATTGATGGCCACAGGTCCTCGTGAGGCAAAGGCACGAGTCGCTTTCGATATCGTGAAAAGATTCCATGGAGAAGAAGCTGCCGTTCAGGCCGAGCGCTCGTTCAATGAAACTTTTTCAAAAGGACGAGTTCCGGAAGATATTCAGGAAGTGCGGATTTCGGCTGCTACTTCCGCGGGTACTGCATTGGCGGATACTTTGGTGAAAGCAGGCATCGTACCTTCAAAGACAGAATGGCGCAGACTGGTTGGCGATGGGGCAGTCAGACAGGAAGACGATACGAAGATAACAGATCCGAATTTCATGCCTGCAAGTACGGTAGTTCTTAAAATCGGTAAGCGGAGATTCGTGAAGGTGGTTGTGGTTTAACGTTAGTGTGCCAACGAAAGCCCGAAAACATTTTTGAATCCAGCTTTCCTAATCGTCTCCATTGCTTCCTGCATAGTGCTGCCAGTCGTGATGACATCGTCAACCATTACTACCATCGTATTCTTTAGTGAACCTTCCTTCCATCCGGAGTCTTTTAGTTTTTCCAACATCTTTTCATTCATCTCAAAAACACCTTTAGCACTTTCCAAACGTTCCTCGCGATCTTTCAGTGTCTGTCGAGAAGTATGGTGAACGCGCTCTAGCATATCCGTCCTTATGCTGAAGAGATGTTTCGTATCAAGCCGTCCGATTTCATCGGTGAGAAGTTCGCACTGATTGAAGCCTCTTTCGTTGCGCCTGCGCTGCGTGATCGGCATGGGAATCACGATAAGAGGAAAGTCTCCATGCGATTTGCCAGCATTCACCGCACTATTTTTCAGTTCCTGATACAGCGCATATCCGCCGATCGCAATAGAGTGTGACACTTTTTTATATTTGATATTCCAGATGAGCTTGGTAACGCATTCATCTTTGTAGGCGAATACGGAGTGCGTATTTTGAACGGGGGATCGCGGCGCGCGCGGAAAATCCAGATATGCTTTTTCGGGCGGCAATGCAAAAATGACCTTCTCTGCTTTCGAGAGAGGAAAAATCGAGTCAAGAAAAATAGTATATAGAAACCGTAGGATTCTCATGAGAAAGTGCGCGGGGCGTATGTGCGGCAATTCTACACGTGCAGACACGCATGTTCAATCCTTGATTTTCAAGATATACTATAAACCATGGCATTTTTCTCCTCTCTTTTTAAGAAAGAATTGAGCGTTCTTGGCATTGATATAGGGTCATCAGCTGTCAAAATCGTTCAGATCAAAAAGAAACGCGGCAGGGCGGTACTGGAAACATACGGAGAATTGGCTCTCGGACCGTATGCCGGCATCGAAGTCGGCCGAGCCACGAGCCTGCCGGCTGATAAGCAGATCGAAGCCATCAAGGATATCTTGCGTGAGGCAAAGACCACGACTCTTATTTGCGGTGCCGCATTGCCGTTGTCATCGAGTCTGATTTTCTTCATTTCCATTCCTCCGGTTCCGGAAAAGCAGATCAGCGATGTGGTTTCCATAGAAGCCCGCAAATATATTCCCGTACCTTTGAATGAAGTACTGCTCGATTATTCCGTCATTCCGCGCGAAGAGACGTATGTGACGGAGGATGAATCTACAAAAACAGAAAAGCAGGGGCATGACGTTCTCGTTGTTGCCATACACAATGACTATATCAATTCGTATCAATCCATCATGTCGGGCAGCGCCCTGGCGCCAAGTTTTTATGAAATAGAGATTTTCAGTTCCATTCGTGCGGTACTCGATCAGGGCGTCGGCACATCGATGATCATCGACATGGGAGCGCGTTCGACAAAATTGTATATTGTCGAACGGGGAATGCTGCGTTCTTCCCACATCATCAACCGCGGAAGCCAGGATATCACTCTGGCTCTCTCGAAGGCGTTATCGATCTCCGTTGGGGAAGCGGAAACAATGAAACGTACGCGCGGCCTCAAAGGTGGCCCTGAGTACAAGGAACTTACCGAAATCATCACTGTGAATTTGGATTATATGTTTTATGAGGCCAATGCAGCTCTCCTGAATTATCAAAAGAAATATTCTAAAAATGTGAACAAGGTCGTGCTTACGGGTGGGGGAGTTCTTCTCAAAGGTTTTACGGACCTCGCCAAGATCAGCTTCCAGACCGATGTGATATATGCGGACCCTTTCAGTAAGCTCGAAACGCCCGCATTTCTCACCGAAGAATTCGCGCAGGCCGGCCCTGAATTCGCAGTCGCAATCGGGGTTGCGCTACGCAGGTTGTCGGAATTGGAGTAATTTCTAGTGAATTTAAGGGAAAAAGGTGCGGGTTTTAGTAGCTGAGGACTTGTCTGAGCTGACTAGAAATTGAAAGGTTTTTGAATGTCTCTTGTATTGACTACACTCAAAAACCTTTCAATTTCAGGAGGCGAGTTCCGCAAGCTACTAAAACCCACACCTTCTTCCCGTTATACACACCCCGCGAATCCCACTTTACTGCTATAATTCGAGGGAATATGGAGCCAAAATTTCAAACCTCATTCATCCCCAAAAGGCCTCTCGTTGCGCCGGGTACAAGTTCCGGCATTGTAGGGGTTTCCAGGCCGCGCCGAAGCACCAGTCTCTTCATGGCTCTGGCCGTTATTTTGTTTGCAGTATCGCTCGTCAGTGTCGGCGGGGTATATGCGTGGAGTCATTACCTCGTAAATCTTCAAGGCGAATACAAAAAAGATCTTGCGAACAAAGAAAAGCAATTCAATATCGATTTGATCGAGCAGTTGAAACAGGAAAATGTCAAAATTGAAACGGCCAAACAATTGTTGAACAGCCATATCGCCATATCGCAATTATTCGAGATCGTTTCGCATCTGACTACAGAGAGCGTGCGCTTTCTTAGCATGAGCGTTGTCGCGACTCCTAATGATGCCGACGGTGTAAAAATCCAATTAAGCGGTTACGGCAGCAATCTGGCCGCGGTCGCTTTTCAGTCGGATGTTCTGGGACAGCTTGAGCAATACGGATTGCGAAAAGTCATTAAAAACCCGATCCTGTCTGACCCTACCCTCGATGCCAAAGGTACGGTTTCTTTTAATTTCGGGGCAACACTCGATGCGGCCAGTCTTTCTTACAAGAAATCAATTACCGGGTCCGCTGTTTCGGATGCAAGGACCGGAAGCACCACGAATCAATAATCCATCCTTATCATGAACCGCAACATCACAGCTATACTTCTCATCATACTGGCAGGCGGACTGTACTACACGGTCACGCAAGGCATGCTCGATGAGACAAAAGCCATCCGCGCCGTGAATACGCAATATGTATCCGCCATCACGAATGCCCAGCAGCTTATCAAGGTGCGCGATCAGGTCTTGAAAGATTACAACAATCTTTCTCAGGATGACCGCGAACGTTTGGACAAGATGGTGCCGAATACTGTAGACAATATCAGGCTTATCATCGATCTCAATAACATCGCTCTCAAACACGGTTTTTCTCTGAAAGGAATAAAGGCGGTCGCTTCGACTGATTCCCAGCAAAAAAATCCTGCCCGTTCAGGCGTGGCCGCTCCGATAACCGGAAGCTCCCGCAGTTTGGCGGCAAAAGACACTTCCGCCATTGCAATTCCTACGCTGGATTCGGTAACGGTTTCATTTGCTGTGACGGCACCCTATCAGCAGTTCATAACTTTGTTGCAGGATCTCGAATCGAACCTGCGCATCATGGATATTACCCGTCTCTCTCTTTCCTCGAATGACACGGGTGTGTACGAATGGTCTGTGGAACTTAAAACATATTGGCTTCGTACCCAATAATTTCATGCACATTCCTATGAATACGCAAAAATCATCGAAAAAAACAGTTGTGATCGGAATAGCTATTGTTGGCATTGCCCTTGCCGTCTATTTTTATTCTTCAGGCAAAGCGGCACCGGCGAACAGCAGCCTGCTTTCAACAAACGCAGTTGCCGCCAATCAGGCCATCGGTTCACGGGTTTTCGGCCTTTTGAATCAGATCAAATCTTTGCGCATAGACACTTCTTTGTTCAAGGATCAGATATATCAGTCTCTCCGGGATTATACCGTCGCTATTCCTACACAAAATGTCGGCCGTCCAAATCCGTTCGCTCCTATTCCCGGAGTAGCCAGTCCGGGTTCGAGCGCAGCTTCAGGGACACGGTAATTTCGGCGCGCAGTGCACATAATATATTTACAATATGAGCGTTCTTGACATCCTTATCAAAAAAAATCTTATTTCCCGCAACGATGTTTCCGATATCAGGAAACAGTCTGCATCAGGATCTACTCTTGATGAAGCCCTTATCGCGCATGGAGTAAAGCCGGAGGATATTGTAGCCGCTCATGGCGAATTTTTGAATATTCCTGTTCGTTCTCTTGCGGGCGTATCGGTGCCGTTCGACGCTCTTGATTATGTGCCCGAAGAATCGGCTGTTCATTATCGTTTTGTGCCTATCGGATTGTCGGACGGATCGTTGGAGATCGGCGTTGTCGATCCTGACAATATGGAGGCGCGCGATGCCCTCAATTTTTTGGCGGCGCAGAAAAATATTCCGTACAAAGTTTTTCTCATCAGCCTGGATGACTTTCAGAAAGTGCTGGAGATGTACAAGGGCATTACGGGTGAAGTTTCCAAAGCGCTTACCGAACTTGAAACTGAACTTTCCGTCGAAACGGATGCCATTACGAATACAAAAAAGAAATCCTCGGCGGCAGCTCCTTTGGCAATTTCCACTGATACGGATAAAGAAGAAACTCTCATCGTCGAAGATGCTCCTGTGGTCAAAATTGTTGCTACGATCGTACGATACGCGGTAGAAGGGGAGGCGTCCGACGTTCACATCGAACATGTCCGCGACAAGATCCGCGTTCGTTTTCGTGTGGACGGCATATTGAATACCAGTCTGGTTCTGCCGCCTCAGGTGCATTCCGCGGTTGTCGCACGCATCAAGGTTCTTTCCAATATGCGTCTCGATGAAAAGAGAAAACCTCAGGACGGGCGCTTCTCGGCGCGTATCGACGGTCGCCGTATCGATTTTCGTGTTTCGACATTTCCAGCTTATTACGGTGAAAAAGTTGAAATGCGTATTCTCGATCAGGCAAAGGGAGTGCGCGGTCTGGGAGAATTGGGAATGTCCAAACGCAATCTGGATATGCTTCGTGGCGCGATGGAAAGGCCATACGGCATGATCCTCGTTACAGGGCCTACAGGTTCCGGAAAATCAACAACTTTGTATTCGATCTTGAATGAAATGGATCGCGAAAGTTACAACGTATTGTCGTTGGAAGATCCGGTTGAATATCAGATCGAAGGTGTAAGCCAATCCCAAGTGCGTCCGGAGATCGGATATGACTTCAGTTCAGGTCTACGTACTACATTGCGTCAGGACCCGGACATTATCATGGTGGGAGAGATCCGTGATAAAGAAACGGCCCAGCTATCAGTTCAGGCAGCTTTGACCGGTCACCTTGTGATATCAACATTGCATACCAACACCGCTTCAGGAGTTATCCCGCGTCTCATAGATATGGGTGTTGATCCGTACCTCATAGCCCCGACTCTTATTTTGGCGGTCGCTCAGCGTCTGGTCAGTGTCTTGCCGCCGGGCGGAGGTGAAAGCATGGCCATAGACGGCAGTATCAAAGCGATGATAGACCGTCAGTTCACCGACCTTGCTCCGGAGTTCAAAAAGGATATTCCGTGGAGCGATACGGTCATGAAGATCAAGCCGACGTCCGACTGCCCGAAAGGCACCCGTGGTCGCATGGCGGCTTTCGAAATGTTCAGCATGGACAAGGATATCGAAAAAGTCATCCTGACAAATCCGGTCGAAAGCGAGGTGTACCGCATTGCCAGATCGAAAGGCATGCTCACTGTGAAGGAAAGCGCCATCGTAAAGGCGTTCGAGAAGATCATACCGTTCGAGGAAGTGAATAAATTGTAGTATACTATACCCATGAATGACTCTCAAAAGAAAATCCTATTTATAGATGACGACAAGTTTTTGTTGGACATGTACGCCCTGAAATTTACAAAAGCCGGCTACGAAGTGAAGACGGCCGATTCGACAGACGTCGCTCTCAAATTGCTGCGCGAAGGCTATCAGCCGAATGTTCTCTTGAGCGATATCGTCATGCCAGGCATGGACGGGCTTGAGCTGGTTTCCGTCATTCGCAAAGAAAAACTGGCCGCAGAGGCAGTCATCATCATGCTTACGAATCAGGGAATATCCGATGACATTGCCAGGGCGAAAAGTCTCAACGTTGACGGATACATCGTCAAAGCGACAACGATTCCTTCGGAAGTTCTGGCAGAAGTCGAAAAGATTAGAAGCAGTAAGAAAGCTGCATAATTAGACAGCAATTAGGAATTTAAATAATATGGATTACGCAAAAGAAATTGAAGACTTGGTAAATCTCATCCTGAAGGAAGGTGCATCCGATTTGCATTTGTCCACCGGACGCCAGCCGATCATCCGTTCTGCCGGCAATCTGATACCTCTCATGAAAAAACCGGTCTTGACCGAAAATGACATGAAAGGATTTTCGGATATTTTTTTGTCGCCAGCCAACAAAGAGCTTCTCGAGATTGAAAGGGATGTTGATTTTTCGTACAACCTGACGCACGCCCGTTTTCGAGGCAACGTATATTATCGCCAAGGCGTTTTGTCCATTGCATTGCGTTTGATTCCAAAAATGATCCGTACGCTCCAGGAACTCAATCTTCCGCCGATCCTGGAAACCTTCACACGAAAACCACAGGGATTTTTCCTTGTGGTAGGACCTATCGGACAGGGAAAGACGACCACGCTGGCGACCATGGTTGAAATGATCAATCAAACCCGCACGGAGCATATCCTTACCATCGAGGATCCTATCGAATATATTTTCGAATCCAAAAAATCTATCATCGATCAGCGCGAAGTCCGTTTGGATACTCCGAATTTCCACAATGCCCTTACGGCCATGTTCCGTGAGGATATAGACGTGGCCATGGTAGGTGAAATGCGCGATACCACGACCATCGCTACGGCAGTTACCGCCGCAGAGACGGGCCACCTCATTCTTTCGACACTGCACACCAACAATGCGGCACAGACTGTTGACCGCATCATCGACTCGTTTCCTTCGTCACAGCAGGATCAGATCCGCGTTCAGCTTTCAGGATCTCTCACGGGTATTTTTTCTCAACGTTTGATCCCTCGCATATCCGGCGGCCTCATTCCCGCATATGAACTTTTGATAAATAACAACGCTGTTTCCAACCTTATCCGCGAGCGCCGTACTCATGAACTCAATACAGTCATAGAGACCAGCTCGCAGGAAGGCATGATAGATATGAACCGCTCACTGGCTGAGCTTGTCCGTGCGGGGGAGATCACGGTGGAGAGCGCCTACAGGAATACCTTGAATCCGAAGACGCTGGAGAGAGTGATATAATACATACACAATGCTATTCAATTACGAAGCAGTAGATGAAACAGGAGCCAAGAAACTCGGCTCGATCGACGCGGTGAATGTCGATGTGGCTATTTCCTCATTACAGAGGCGTTCATTAGTGCTGACCTCTGTGAAGGAAGCCAATGCACCGACATCTTTTCTGTCACGGAATATTTCCATATTCGATCGCATCAGCACAAAGGATGTCGTTATCCTTTCGCGCCAGCTCTCGACTCTTTTTACTGCGCAAGTTTCGGCACTGCGCATTTTCAGGCTTTTGTCGCAGGAAGTGGAAAACAAGGTATTGGCGAACAAAATACAGACTATCGCCGATGACTTGCAGAGCGGAAGTTCTATTTCCACCGCATTGGCAAAACATCCCAAAGTCTTCACTTCTTTTTATACGAATATGGTCAAGTCAGGCGAGGAGTCGGGAAAATTGGACGAGGTTTTCCAATATCTCGCCGATTTCATGGAGCGCTCATACGAGCTGTCCTCGAAGGTTCGCGGAGCTTTGATCTATCCGGCTTTCGTTGTTGTAACGTTTTTTGTGGTAATGATCCTGATGTTCACAATGGTTATTCCCAAGATCGCACCTATCCTGACCGAAGCCGGCGCCGAAATTCCGGTGTACACCCAAGTTATCCTCGGTATCAGTAACTTTCTTGTGAGCTACGGTTTCGTATTGCTGGCTATTATTATTGTCATCGGATTTTTTGTCATCAGATTTGTGCGAACCTCTGCCGGTATAGTCGCCTTCGATCGTTTCAAATTATCCATTCCATATATCAGCTCTTTGTACCGCAAGCTCTATCTGTCGCGTTTTTCTGACAATATGAATACGATGCTTTCATCAGGTATCCCTATAGTCCGGGCTATAGAGCTTACTTCTACGGTTATCAGCAATAGGGTTTACCAAGATATTATGACCGAAGCGGCAAATGCCGTGAAGGGTGTTAAAACTCTTTCAGAGTCGCTTTCCAATCATCCAAAGGAAATGCCTGGCATCATGGTGCAAATGATGAAAGTTGGTGAAGAAACAGGAGAAATGGGTTCGATCTTGAAGACCGTTGCCCATTTCTATAACCGTGAAGTGATAACGGCC
>DHWH01000015.1:423-31275 GCA_002413065.1 Patescibacteria group bacterium UBA5187 | reverse complement strand
GATTCACTTGTTTCTCTCATAGAACCTGCAATGATCGTCTTTCTCGGCGGGGGAGTGGCGGTTTTGCTCGCTTCGGTACTTATTCCTATATACAATATAGCCAGTGCGCAGTAATTCCCCTTGTTATCCACACCGCCAATCCGCGAGGATTCTTTCGAGAGTGCTATAATTGTGCCTAACAGCCTTTCTTAAGGTTAGTTATAATAATTACTAATTTACTAAATCATATTATGAAAAGGTACACAAAAAGAGGTGGTTTCACCCTCATCGAATTGCTCGTCGTCATCGCCATCATCGGTATTTTGGCATCGGTTGTCTTGGTTAGCTTGAATTCAGCACGAAGTAAAGGAAAGGATGTCAGAATTATTTCTGATGTTCAACAGGTCCGTACAGCATTGGAATCAGGTTATACAGGATCAGCTTGGCCGGATTTGAAACAAGATAATACAGCTACAAATGGTGGTGTTAATGGAAATGCAACAAACTGTGTAACTAATGGTTGGAATAATCAAGGAGTTCAAAATACAGCTCTCAACGCAGTTATAAGCGATGCATGTACACAAGGCGGTGTTAACTCTATCGTAATCAATACAAATAACCAGGCTACTCCAAACTCATATTCTATCTGGGGTAAATTACCATCAAACAGCTCGGGCGGAACATATTTCTGTATTGACTCAACAGGAAAGACAAATGCAGCTGATAACGCTACTTTTGCGGCAACTTGTCACTAAATTTTATCTAGGTTAAAATTTTTTGAAACAAAACCCCTGTTTAGGGGTTTTGTTTTTTTAGATGGGATGCTATAGTTTGTGCCATGCAAAATCGTCCCGAAATGATACTTTCAATAATAATTCCTGTTTACAATGAGTTCGGAACCATTCAAGAGGTTATACAGAAGGTGCAACGCGCCCAACTGCCTACAGGATGGAAAAAGGAGATTATTGTTGTAGACGACAGCTCAACTGACGGTACGCATACTATTCTCAGAAATGTGGATTCAGGCATTCGTGTTATTTTTCAAAAAGAAAATGGCGGGAAGGGTTCCGCTCTGAAAGTCGGGTTTGCGATTGCAACAGGGGATTACATTCTCATTCAAGATGCTGATTCCGAATATGATCCGCAGGATTACGTGGCATTGCTTCAGCCTATTATTGAAGGCAAGACCAACGTAGTCTTTGGTTCCCGTGTCCTCAACACAAATTCAGTGCCATTCAGCAGGATATATTTTTACGGTGGTCTGCTCATTACCAAGATATTCAATATCCTTTTTGGAACCAAGATCACCGATGTTGCCACTTGCTATAAAGTCTTTCCGCGCGAATATGTCAAGGAAGCGATTAGTCTTTCTGCTAACGATTTTGTCTTCGATGTCATAGAGCTTACGGACCTTCTTTTACGAAAAAACCGTAATATCATCGAAATTCCCATACGCTATGTTTCACGGAAAAAGACCGAAGGTAAGAAGCTCAATTGGCGCCATGGTTGGCGATGTTTCCGCCGAGCACTGGTTATCTTCTTTGAATCCAGAAAAAAGTTACAGATGTTCTTGGCTTTTTCACTTTTCTTCGCTGTATTCTTCGCTGTATATTTCTCCGTGGGCACACTAGCATCGGCTGATGACCACTTCTTTCATTTCCGCTTCGCGAAGGATATGTTGAGCAACGGATTTTTTTCGTCATTTAAAGATTTTCATTCCATTTATTTTTCAAAAATGGCCCAGGGCAATAGTTATTTCGTCTATTATAATTTCCTCTTTTATTTGGTAATTTTTCCGTTCACTCTAATTAACCCGCTGTTTCTCGGCATTAAACTTTATGCCGTTTTTGCAGTAGCATTTGCCTTTACACTTCTTTACTACTGTCTTAAAAAATTTGATATACGTAATCCCTTTATATGGACGCTATTGTTCGTAGCTATCACTAATGTATCCGCGATTTGGCGTTTCTTTCTTTCACGTCCCTATGCTTTGGCTCCGTCATTGTTGTTGCTTCTCATTTTGTTTTTGTATCGCAAAAACTACATTGCCGTTGGGGTTATCAGTTTTATATATCTATTCTGGCATAGCGCCACTTTCTTCATGCCAGTCGGCGTGGCTACGATATATTTTATTTCCGAGAAGTTTTATGGAAAAAAGGGAGATTTGCGCAATTTGCTGTCTGCAACGGGCGGTACAGTTCTAGGTGTGGCCATTACTTACTTAGTTTCATCGGGATTTCTCATGTATATGAAAGACATTATTTTCGGTACATACTGGGAAACTATTATTGGAAAGAAAGTACCTATCCCTGAAGGCGGCGAACTCTATCCTTCAGATTTTTTCAATCTTATCCAAAGCAACGCTCTTATATTCGGTGCCTTCGTACTTTCAGTGGCTGTCGACCTCTGGAGCTATTTTTCATATAAGAAAGGGCGTGCGACTGCCGAGGAGTACTTCGTCGGATTGCCGGCGGAGCGTCGTCATCTTCAGACCGCAGTCTTCATACTCACTATTTGTTTCTTTCTTGGCACAATCGTGATTAGTGCGCGATTCGGCGATTATTTCACTTTCTTTGCGGCACTATACATCGCTCTTTCCTTCGATATTATTCGTCGGAATATACATATATCTGCCAGTACTATCATACGTCGAAGCCTCGGTGCCGGTATGATGATTGTACTTTTCTATCTTTTCATCAGCAATATGTTATTTCTCGAGAACAGGCTGGCATATGGGGCTCCGCCGATGGAACTATATCAGGTGGGTCAATGGCTTAATCGCAATAGCAAACCAGGGGATATAGTGTTCAATTCCAATTGGAGCTGGTTCACTGGACTTTATTATAACGCTCCGCAGAACAATTATATCGCGGGTCTTGAACCTCGATTTTTGTATACCTATGACCCTAAACTCTATTGGACATGGAACCATATAACGATGGACGGATACGTGTGTGCAATGCAAAACTGTCCAAATCTTACGGCAAGCAGCTCTGCGGCGTTTGCGCGAGGGGGTAATGCTCAAGCGTGGGCGACCACCACTGGTAATGCCATAGCTGACTCACTCGTAGGGGCGTTTCATTCACGTTATATTGTAACTTCCAGAGATTATAATGTCTTCAACTTCATTATGGATCACAATTCAAGATTTAAGCGTGAATTTTATGATGCTCAATACGGCTACATGATCTTTTATGTCAAACCTTAACTCCTCTCAAAATTTCAACATAAATGCGAGCACGGCTGATTTTGAATTTGAAGCTCTCCGCCACGCGCATAATTACCGCCGCCTGCTTATAGGCGAATTCGCTCCATATCTCAAGGGGAATGTGCTTGAGATCGGTGCGGGTATCGGACAGATGACAGGATTGCTTCAGAAATTGCTTGGGCTGAAGTATCTATTGTCAGTCGAGCCTGATCCAAAATTCTGCGCCGAATTGCGGAAGCAGGTTCCAGGTGTCGAAATCTTGCAGGGAATGGTATCGGATGTTTCCACAAAGGATTGGAATAGTATCGTGAGTATAAACGTGCTCGAGCACATAGAAGCTGATGAGGCTGAACTGAAGGTGTATCATGAGCTTTTGCGTCCGAACAAAGGCGTTCTAGCCCTTTTTGTTCCGGCTCGACAGGAATTGTTTGCGGATATAGACAAGGATTTTGGGCATTATCGCCGGTACGGTAAGAAAGATTTAATCAAAAAACTTGAAAGAGCCGGATTTAAAATAGAGAAAGTTCGTTACTTTGACTTTGTGGGCTATTTTGCCTGGTGGCTTAACTTCAGGCTCATAAAAGGACGGAAGATCGGGTTGGCTGGTGTCCGTCTATTTGATACGCTGATCTTTCCGCCGGAGCATTTTATCGAAACTAGGATATGCCGACCACCGATTGGGAAGAATCTTCTTCTTATTGCCAGAGCAGCTTGATCTTTGTACTGGATAGAGCTGTTCATGTTATAATTCACACATGAAAAACTCTGGTTTTACGCTCATTGAGCTTATGATAACGATTGCGATTATCGCTCTTTTGACAAGCATTATTATCACCAGTGCAGGTCCTTCCAGGTCCAAATCTCGCGATCTGAAACGTATTTCAGACATGGGTCAATTGCAATTGGCGCTCGAATTATATTTCGATCGATGCAAACATTATCCTATTACTCTTGAAACAGGGAACAGTGCGAACGTGTGTACTGTAAGTTCCGGTGCAAGTGTCAATGTGGACACATATATTTCACAAATCCCAACTGCTCCATCACCGAGTACGTACACATATATTACTGATTCAGCTCACGACGATTACGTTCTGTACACCACATTGGAGAATGCTGTGGATGCGCAAAAAGATAGCCTGAGCGATAGTCACAAGCCTTCTTTTGCTTCAGCTATTGCGTGTTACAGCGCCACCAATCTTCTTAGCTACTGCCTCGGTCCCAAATAGTCATGGATATTTTTTCACTCGTATTATCATTTGTTTTCGGAACTGTCGTTGGCAGTTTCTTGAATGTAGTCTCACTGCGTTTCAATACGGGTACGACAATGAACGGCCGGTCCAAATGCATGTCATGCGGCAATCAGCTCTCATGGAAAGAACTGTTGCCAATAGTAAGTTTCGCTTTTCAAAAAGGGGCCTGCAAGAAATGTAAAAGCAGCATATCGTGGCAGTATCCGCTCGTTGAATTTATCGCAGGGATCATCTTTGCGCTTATTTTCATCATGTACCCTCCAGTAACGGTATTGGCCGGATTCACCACTTTATTATACGTATGCGTTACATGTCTTTTGGTAGTCATATCCGTGTACGATATCAAACACAAGATTATTCCTGATTCTTTCGTGTATACATTCAGTGCCGTTGCCTTGATCGGCATATTTGTCGGCGGCACTTCCTGGATCCATACGCCGAGCTACACAGCACTTCTAGCCGGACCATTGCTAGCTCTGCCATTCGCTTTGATCTGGCTCATTTCAAAAGGGACGTGGATGGGCCTTGGCGATGCGAAACTGACCCTCGGAATAGGATGGCTCTTGGGTTTGAGCGGGGCGGTGAATGCTTTGATCCTGTCGTTTTGGATCGCTGCTATAATCTCTGTTATCTGGCTTTTTGCAACATACAAGCGCTTCAAACCTAGGACAGAGATACCGTTTGGCCCGTATCTCATCATCGGCATGTACCTGGTGCTTTTATTCGGGATTCAGATACTGGATGTAAACATGGCCAAGGACTTGTTGTTATCGTATTTCTGACGATTCAGGGTTATAATTAGAGCATGAAGAAAGTACATTTCAAGAAGCGCGCGTTCACACTCGTTGAACTCCTTGTTTCCGTCGGAATCTTTGTAGCTATGACATCGCTCGTTGTCGGTAAATACGGAAATTTCAATCAAAGCGTTCTCCTAACAGATCTTGCATACGATGTCGCCCTAACTATCCGCTTAGCGCAGTCCTACGGAACAAGCGTGAAGGCATCGGAAACAGGGTCTTCATTTCAATATGCATACGGCGTTCACCTGGATACGACTGCGGGTAATAATCAACAGATCGTATTGTTTGCTGATTCGAACAGCAGCTTTGTGGGCTATGATCCGGCGGATGAAATCGTAAGCACGTATGCGATCAAAAGAGGTGCAGTGATTTCGCATTACTGCACTATAAGCGGATCGTGTACGACGGGAACCCCGGGGACACTGGATGTGTTGTTCAAACGTCCTGATCCGAACGCGCTTATTTGTTTGAATGGCACGCTGTGCGCGGATACGTTTGTGCAGATTATGCTGAAGTCGACGGATGGAAGTCTGCGCTCAGTGAAGGTATATAACAATGGCCAGATTTCAGTTCAAAATTAATACGATGAGAATTAACCGTACACACACAAAAGGTTTTACATTGGTCGAAATGATCGTCGCTTTGATGATATTTTCCATCGTTGCGGTGGTCGCCTTGGGTGCGCTGGTAAAAATAATCAGCACGAATAAAAAAGCGCAAACCCTGCAGGCTTCGATTACGAACCTTAATTTCGCCATGGAGTCCATATCGCGCGAATTGCGCGTGGGATCGAAATATCATTGCGTGACAAGTTCAGACGGCATGCTCGTACTGAGCAATTCCTTGAATACGCGCTTATCATTTCAGCAATGCTCGTCAGGCAATGAAAATGTGATCGCATTTGAATCGACGAAGCTGGATACGCAGTCGCCAAATGCCGGGTGTCCGCTTGTTTTCGCCTATCTTTTCAGATATATCGCTCCGAATCAATATCAGCTGGAGAAAGCGCAGCAAGCGCATTGCGGAGATTCATTTTCAACAAACTCATACACGCCGCTCGTTGATCCGAATATCACCATTTCCAATTATGGTATGACTGTTTCGAATGCCACATATCCTTTGTTCTCTCTGTATGTTTCCGGTTTTGCCGGTATAACGAGCAAAGAAAAAGAAAAGAGCTATTTTGATCTGCAGACAAGCGTGTCAGCGCGTATTCCATAAATCATCATGAAACCAGCCATACATATGCGCAGAAAAAAAGGATTTACCATTGTTGAGACATTGGTTGCCATTGCAATACTCATGATAGCGATTGCGGGTCCGCTCAGCATCGCTTCCAAAGGACTGACATCGGCCGTATACGCCCGTGACCAGATGGTCGCCACATTTTTGGCGCAGGAAAGCATGGAAAAAATCGTGAATGTGAAGGATAATAATATCGATTACAATCTTACGGCCGCCACTCCTGTTCCGTGGACAGATGGATTTTTGTGCGATAGTACAGCTACGTGCGACGCTGATGCGGCAGAAGGAATTACGCTGGATTCCTCCTCTTGCTCGACAAGCATCGATTCTTACTTGCCAGGCTGCCGATTATTTTTCAATCCGGCCACTTCCGCGTATGGCCGTTCGTCAGCATCAGCCAATCCCACGCAATTTTATCGGCACTATACGATCGGAGACGAATCGGGAAACACAAACGCTGAGGAAAGGACGGTGCATGTATTCGTGTCATGGAAAGAGGGAACTATTCCGTATCAAATTGATCTGTCCAGCCAGTTACTAGACGTGCTGCGCTAGTCGAATGCCAATTGAATTTATGAAAAAAATATCTTTACAAAAATATAGCCGCGGATACACTTTGCTTTTTGCCGTCATCACGGCGACCGTTGTTTTGGGGGTCGCGGCATTCATTCTCGGCATCAGCCGCAAACAATCCATTTTGGCTTCGGTAGCCCGTGAATCAACATATGCGATTTATGCCGCAGACAGCGGAATAGAATGTGCCGTGGCCGCAAGCAGCGGCATGTCATCCAGCAGTCAGCCTGACATTTTGTGCAATGGTCAAGTGGTTTCTGCGGGTACAACGACAGCCTTGCCTTTGCCTGGGGCGACTCAAGTACAGTCATGGGCATATTCGGCAATTTCGCTCACTGGAGGACAATGTGCCATCGTTATTCTGACGACGGCCCGCAATTCCCGCGGAGATCCGGAAATAATACTTGATTCGCGCGGATACAATGTATGCAAAACTTCAGGGGGTATTCTTGTTCCGGATTCTGCCGGCTCCCGTACTGTTGAGCGTGCTCAGCGTGTCATTTATACCGGTTTTTGGTAATTCTCTAGTTACTTGGTATCCTTAGGATATGAAGTCACGCGCACCCAAGGATGTCATCCAGCGCCTGGAGAAGCTCAAGGAAACGGTTGAGCGCCATAGGCGTCTGTATCATACGCTCGATAAGCCTGAAATTTCCGATGAGGCCTACGATTCTCTCGTGGCTGAACTTGAACGCATCGAAGCGCAATACCCGGAATTGAAGTCGGCTGACAGCCCCAGTGAACGCGTCGGAGGCGAGCCTCTCAAGGAATTCGTGAAGGTCAGGCATGAACTGCGCCAATGGTCATTTGACGATGTATTCGATCTTGGAGAATTAAAAAAATGGGAAGAGCGCGTCCGGAATTTCATGCACAAGGCGGGGCTGGGGGATGGGAGGGAGCTTGAATATTGCTGCGAGCTCAAGATTGACGGCCTCAAAATTATTTTGACATATGAAAAGGGAAAGCTGATCAGGGGCGCCACCCGGGGCGACGGCACTATCGGCGAGGATGTGACGAACAATATAAAAACGATCAAAAGCATTCCGCTTACGCTCTCGCGGCCGGTGGATTGCATTGTCGTGGGTGAAATATGGATGAGTACGGAGGATCTCAAAAAAATAAATGAGCAGAGATTGAAAAATGATGAGCCGGTGTTCGCCAATACGCGCAATCTCGCCGCGGGTTCTTTGCGTCAGCTGGATCCGAAGATCACTGCGTCGCGAAATTTGGATTCGTTCATTTATGATATTGATAAGATATCTGGTCTTGGCAGAGGCGGCCGGCCAGGCGAGACTCAAATGCCGCGAACCCAATCCGAAGAACTCGAATTGCTTTCTGAACTTGGATTCAAAACCAATCCTCATTTCAAAGTATGTAAGAAAATTGAAGACGTCCAAAAATATTATGAAACGTGGACGAAGAAGCGCCATGAACTTCCATATCAGTTGGACGGCATCGTGATCAAGGTAAATTCGATACGGATCCAGGAGGCGATCGGATATACGGGCAAATCGCCGCGTTGGGGAGTGGCGTACAAGTTTCCGGCGGAGCAAGTGACGACGGTTCTCGAGGATATCGTATTTCAAATAGGACGTACGGGCGTTGTTACGCCTGTCGCAGTTTTGCGTCCGGTAGTCGTCGCCGGTTCGACGGTCTCGCGCGCGACCTTGCATAATGAAGATGAGATCAAGCGTTTGGATGTTCGCCTCGGGGATACTGTGATTTTGCAAAAGGCAGGTGACGTGATCCCTGATATCGTCCGAGTCATGACGGAATTGCGTACGGGCAAAGAAAAGGTGTTCGCGTGGCCAAAACATATTCCTGAATGCGGAGGAGACGGCGCGATCGAACGTATTCCGGGGGAAGCTGCATGGAGATGCGTCAGCAAGGACTCATTCGAACAACAGAAGCGCAAATTCCATTACTTCACCTCAAAAAAATGTTTTGATATCGACGGCCTCGGTCCGCAGATCCTGAACCAGCTTCTCGAAGCGGGGCTCGTTTCTACATTTGATACTATCTTTACCTTAAAAAAAGGGGATCTTTTGAACCTGCCTCGTTTTGCTGAAAAGTCAGTCGACAATCTCGTCGCGTCGATCGAAAAAGCAAAGAAGGTCACATTATCCAGATTTTTGGCATCACTTTCGATACCGCAAGTTGGCGAGGAAACGGCATATGATATCAGTCGTCATTTCGGTTCCATTGAAAAGATCGTTGCGGCATCCCGCGAAGAATTCGAATCTATCTATGGCGTGGGAACGGTTGTAGCCGAATCTATTTCTAACTGGTTCAAAAATCCCGACAATCGCGCCGTGCTGAAAAAGCTTTTGAAGCATGTGGAGATCGTGAAAGAATATGTCGCATCGAACAAAGCACTTGAAGGAAAATCTTTTGTATTCACAGGTTCATTGTTGACGCTTGAACGCGAAAAAGCACAGGAGCTCGTACGCCAGAACGGGGGAGATGTCTCGAGTTCGGTTTCAAAGAAGACCTCGTTTGTCGTTGCTGGTGATGATGCCGGATCGAAGTTGGATAAAGCGCGGGATTTGGGCGTGAAGATCATTTCTGAAGGAGAGTTTTTGAAGATGGTGGGGAAGGAGGGGAAATAAAAAATCCTACTTTTGTTGTTGACTTACTTAAAAAAATATGTAGTATTACTTCAGCTAGTTGTAACAAACAGGAGAATAAAAATGAACTTTGATCTTTCAAGAATTCCTAATTTTGAATTGAGTACGAGCCCTGAAGCCAAGGTCGTATCACATGCTGAAATGGGAATATCTAACGAGGTATCCTTGGGTACTGATGGTATCCTCAGGATAGGCGGTAAGCCGTGCTACCTGTATCGTCATCAGTCTCAAGGTATTACACAGGAACTTGGAGTTTCGGATATTGAATCTGATGTGCTCAAAATGCCCATTCTTAACGGGACAGTGGCAGAAATTTTGTTCACTAATCCAGCTTTGATTCCACATGATTGGTTCAGGGCACTGAGTCTTGACGGTAATAGCGGCGGAGAAGGCGGTGTCATTTTCTGGGGTACTCGCGTACAAGTAATAAGTGGAAACTATGCTTATGTTAAGCTTGCAATTGAAACAGTGCATACTCGGTTTGTAAAACCGACATTAGGTGTTGTTTTGCAAAGTCGCACTGTAGGCATGAAGGCAACTGCACTACTCGCCAAATAATCAAGTCGTAACTTAGCAGCTACCAGTTCGTTAATTGGTGGCATTTTTATTTCCCGTTTTCCATATCTTGCCCCGTACTCCTTTCACTGCTACTATTTCATCCATGATCACCACCACAGAACTCGAACATCTCGCCACATTGAGCCGTATTAAACTTACTGAGGAAGACAAGCAGTCATTCCAAAAAGAATTCGACTCTATTCTCGGGTATGTCGATCAGCTTAAAAAAGTAGATGTCTCCATGGATGCGGAAGGTCGCGTTGGTGCGGTCAAAAACGTGATGCGTCCGGATGAGGCGGTTACGACGTCTGCCGAGGATCGAGAAAGATTGCTGAATGCCGCTCCACAGAGGGAAGGCGATTTTGTGGCGGTGAAGAAAATAATTGCGCAGGACTAATACGAGCATACGAATAACCATGACGATTGATTTAAAAAATTTAACGATAGCGAAAGCGGCTGAAGGCCTGAAGAAGGGCAGCTTTACGTCCGTGCAATTGACGCAGGCGTATCTGGACGAGATCGCGAAGAGGGATGGAGATATTCATGCCTATCTGGAAGTATTTGCGGACACACTTCAGTCAGCCGAAGCAGCGGATATTCGCATCAAGAATGGGACTGCTGGTCCTTTGACCGGTATTCCTATGGCTATCAAAGATAATATTTTGATACAGGATAAAATTGCCAGCTCCGCTTCAAAAATGCTCGAGAAGTACAAAGCGACATACGACGCGACTGTCATTGCGAAGCTAAAAAAAGAAGGAGTTGTTTTTATCGGCCGCACAAATATGGACGAATTTGCCATGGGAGGATCGACGGAAAATTCCGCATTCGGTGTCACGCATAATCCGCACGAGACCAGCAGGGTAGCCGGAGGAACATCGGGAGGCTCAGCAGCTGCAGTTGCGTCCAATATGACTCTGGCGGCTCTCGGTTCTGATACAGGCGGTTCTATTCGCCAGCCAGCCAGCTTCTGCGGAGTTGTCGGACTCAAGCCAACATATGGGGCTGTATCGCGATATGGTTTGATTGCTGCTGTTTCTTCATTTGACCAGATCGGTCCCGTAACCCGGACTGTCGCAGATGCTGAAATTATTTTTAATGCAATAAAAGGTCGCGATACAAAAGATGGTACGACAATCGAAAGTGGCGATGGAAAAACTGCTGTGACATATTTACCAAGTCGGATGGGAAAGAAGAAGCCAATAGTCGGCATCCCACGATCATTTCTTTCAATGGGAGGCATTGATCCGGACGTGAAAAAATCTTTTGAGGAAAGTGAAAAGCGATTCAAAGACATGGGATATGAAATTCGCGACATCGAACTTCCAAGCAATCAATATGCCTTGCCGGTTTATTATATTTTGAACTTCGCCGAAGTCTCCTCCAACATGGCACGTTTCGACGCTGTGAAATACGGACTGCATGTGAATGGAAAAGACAGCATCGATGATTATTTCGAGAGTCGTCGGGCCGGTCTAGGGAAGGAAGTCATTCGCCGCATTCTGCTCGGTACATATGTTTTGTCATCCGGCTATTATGATGCCTATTATAACCGCGCGAACGCGGTTCGAAGCATGATCACGGACGATTTCTTGAAAGCTTTTGAATCAGTCGATATCATAGCTACGCCGACCACGCCTTCTACTGCCTTCAAGATCGGTGAAAAAGCTTCCGACCCTGTCGCGATGTATCTCGAAGATATCTTTACAGTAACCGCGAATCTGACTGGATTGCCTGCACTTTCTATTCCATGCGGAACTGCCATTAAAGAAGGAAAAAGTTTACCGATAGGTTTGCAGCTCACGGCCAGGCATGGTGATGAGAAGACTCTCTTTGAAGCAGGAAAGGATTTTTTGGGTGAATAGGATATAATATAGCCATATGCAAGATATACCGAGTTCTGACTTTTTGCCGGATATTTCACCATGGCTTATCGCCGCCTTTCATTGGATCATCAACTTGGGTCCGTTGCTGCTTACGTACATAAAGGATGTTGTAGGCTTTTTGGTCGGTCTG
Organism: Patescibacteria group bacterium UBA5187; assembly: GCA_002413065.1. Taxonomy (GTDB): domain Bacteria; phylum Patescibacteriota; class Minisyncoccia; order Phycocordibacterales; family PALSA-1337; genus C7867-002. Next base: position 19,016 of record DHWH01000015.1, on the reverse strand, counting down.
TCATTTCCCCTTATTTTCTTTTTCTTCATCGGAATCATCTATTGCGTTGAAAATCTGAAACGCATTCGCGTCAAAGAGGAAGAAAAATTTGATCTCAAGATCGAGCCCGCTTTCGATGTGGCGGAAACGGGGGATACTGCCATGGCGCACCGTTGGGAGAATGCGCTTACTCATGTTGAGTCCGATAATCCCAATGATTGGAAGCAGGCTATCATCGAAGCCGATATTATTCTCGATGATCTGCTCACGAAGATGGGATATCGCGGCGAAAGCATCGGTGAAAAATTGAAGCGCGTCGAACAGGGTGACATGAAGTCTTTGAATGAGGCCTGGGAAGCGCATAAAGTGCGAAACCAGATCGCCCATGAGCCAGGGTTCACGCTCAACCATCATGAGGCCAAGCAGGTCATTCACATGTACAGGAAAGTGTTGGAGGAGTTTTATTATATTTAGCAACGATTACAGCATTAAAAAAGTCCCGCAGCTTTCCGCGGGACTTGTCGTGGGCGAACTAATTTTTTTGATACGTTATCGATTACACGATTACGCTCCCATACCTTCTTCGAACGATCCGGCGGCGATCGGGAAGCAGAGATTGTCTCGCACGTACACGATGCCATTAGCGCTCGTGGCGTCGAGATCACGGAACGCACTTTCCGCTTCGACGACGAGCGGAGCTGTCTCCGAGCTCGTGATCTTGCAGTACCGTGCCGGATAACCGATCCGGATCAGTGCTTCGGCGTAACGAGCCATGTTAATTTCACCTGTTGGCAGGTCCACGAACTGCACGGCACGATTCCTGAAATCCGCACCCATCGAACGCAGCGGCATGCCGGGTTTGATGGTGTGATTTTTAATGTGGGCCGCGAACACGCGTGAAGCAACTTTGTTCAACCGGGTTTCCCAGTCTTCACCTTCCCAGTTATGCGACGGATCGGCGTTCACGCCGAGGCAGGAATCTTTGCTGCAGATATCCACCAGCATATTGAAATCATCGGCGCACATGGCCGCCGTGCCGGGATGGATTTCGTGGCACAGGTAAATCCCTAATTTCAAGGCATGTTCACGGATCTGTTGGGTTTTTTTAACGAATCGTTCCTGACCTTCTTTGAGCAGATCATACGAACCAGTCGCACCAGATTTGCCATTTGACCAGAATCCCCACGGATAGCCTGTGGCCATTTCCCAGCCGAAGGCGACTCCCCAGAACATGGGGACGATTTTGACGCCAAGTTCAGCGCAGAGATCGAGCATTCGCATAATGTAGTCCTCTGCCCACAGCTCGATTTCTTTGACAGATCTTTTTGCCACATCCGGCGGCAAGAACGGCCGGATGGTCGGACTGCCTGTCCATGCGGTCGTGTGGACCCAGAACGGACAGTGCGCTGACACGCCGTCGAGCCGTAAGCACCGTTCAGTGAACAGAGTTTTGATCTCGTGGGCTGTGCGAAATGTTCCGTCTTTTTGATGAAGCAAGTAGTTGGATGGTTGCGCACCGCGCGCACCGGATCCGTTGGCAAATTTGAGGAACTCTTCAAGGATTTTTGCGCCATGTTGGGCGCCTTCGATACTGGGGTGGAATAATGATTTCATACGTTTTGACAGTTCTGCTGGGGACATTACCCGGCCTGCTCAATGCAGGTCGAATGGAATTGGTTTTTAGTTTTCAATTCTGAAGTGACATTACCATACAGTGTTAAATTGTCAAAAAGTTATGCGGACCGCATGCATGCAAAAACTAGCCCTCCCGTGAGGGGTTAAATTTTCCAACGAATTAAATTCACAAATCTTGTTGCAGTCATGCGACTGCGGCTACGTGCACTGTCGCTTACGTGTTGCGGGGGCCGGAATCGAACCGGCAATTTCCAGGTTATGAGCCTGACGGGTTACCGTTACCCTACCCCGCGATAGTCGAATTAGTTTGTCATAAAATCCTAGAAATTGCAAATAACCGTTTGCGCATAATGGATGTGCGTAAGTTGTACTCATGATATCATGTTGTACAACATGAGCACTAAGAAACATTTATTAAAAGATATTATACAAGATCGGAAAGAGGGAATGTCCCTTTCCGATTTGTCTAAAAAATATAAACTTGCAAAAAGTACCGTTAGTCTATGGTGCCAAGAAGTAATATTATCCTCAAGGGCACGCAATATAATAAATGAAAAATGGTTGAAGAATACAGCGGCGGCTCGGGCAAAAGGCGTATTAACTAATAAGCAAAGAAGGATCGACAGCATACAGATGGAATCACTCAAAGCTCAGGAGATAATCGGTGCTTTGAGTGATCGCGACCTATTGATCATGGGAGTCGGATTATATTGGGCGGAAGGCAGTAAAAAAGAGACGGGATCAGGATTCAGTTTTATTAATTCAGATCCTACCATGGTTAAAATTATGAACGAATGGTTAGTAAAGGTCGCGCGCGTTACCAAGGATCAGTTGATTATTACTGTTTCCGTAAATGTATTTCATAAGGAAAGAGAAACTGAAATATTGAAATTTTGGTCAAACCTGCTAGACTTTCCCGTAGGACGCTTTGGTAACAGTGTTTTTATTAAAGCACCTTATCGTAAAGTCTACGATAATCATGAGAACTATTTCGGCATGGTACGTATCAAGGTAAGGTCCAGTTCGTGGTTGCGAAGAAGAATTTTGGGGATGATTAAGGTGTGTGCTGAAAAAATGCCGGCGTAGCTCAGGTGGCTAGAGCATCTCACTCATAAAGAGAAGGTCCCTGGTTCGAGTCCAGGCGTCGGCACACTAAATAATTTCTTGCGTTTTCGCGTTTTTTTGCTACACTGGTGCGACTGAATATATGCGGCCATAGCTCAACTGGTTAGAGCACTCGCCTGTCACGCGAGAGGTTGGCGGTTCGAGCCCGCTTGGCCGCGCAAGCGCCGACGTAGCTCAGTTGGTAGAGCACGCCATTGGTAATGGCGAGGTCTCCGGTTCAATCCCGGACGTCGGCTCCATATGTCGAATATCTCAAATGCGAAAATTGTAGTATTCGTGCCTTTGACCCACACGGATATTGTTCGCGAGGCAATGGGTAAGGCGGGGGCAGGAAAGCTTGGAAACTATACTCATTGCTCATTTTCTTCCAGAGGTATTGGCCGATTTAAGCCAGGGTCTGAAGCCAATCCGCATATCGGTACAATTGGACAATTAGAATCAGTTGAGGAGGAGAGGATTGAAATACTGTGTGAAAAAAGTAAACTTAAGGGGGTCATACAAGCAATGAAGGAAGTTCATCCTTACGAAGAAGTTGCTTTTGATGTATATTCGTTGGAGGATGATATAGAATAGCAGCGTCAAGTATACGTTCCAGAGCATATAACGCCAAAGTAGCTCAGTTGGTAGAGCATCGCTTTCGTAAAGCGAGGGTCGCCGGTTCAATCCCGGCCTTTGGCTCCATTCCACCACTCGGAGATTTTTCGACGAGTAGTGACCACGGTTTTACGCAGGAACCACGGGCTTTTTTGCTGTCGAGGACCAGGTTCGAGCCGAAGACTTTCAAGGCAAGAACCCTCTTCTCTTGAAGAGAACCCGAAACAGCGATTTCACCCGCGTTTTTAGCGGTTAATATCCAATTTTGGAACGGTTCGAGCCAATCGGCTTGGCCTTTCAAAAGCGCGGCGCTTTGCTCCTCCAAAGATTTTTTCTGGCTCATTCTTTTGGACTTTTCCGCGACGTAAGTTTCGCGGTCAATAATTTCGTCCAAAAATGAGTCCAGAAGTTTTTGGAGTCGGAGATTGATTTTTTCAATCTCTGCGCGCTTTTGCCCGGCCATGAGTTTGGCGGTTTGGGCGAATTGTTGTTTTTCATTTTTAACCCGTGTCAGCATTTCGTCCGCCCAATCCGTCCGAAGCGAAAATGGTTTCAACAGATCGGAAATTTGGGTGTCCAGGTCTTCTTCGCGGACATAGGGCTGCTTGCACCATTTCAGTTTATTTTTCTTGGTGCATCGGTAATAGATGTGGCCTTTCTGGACTTCGCAGGTGACGCCCATGCCGCAGTCACCACAACGAAGAAGTCCGAGAAACGCCTTCGGTTCGTTTTTATTTTCCGAAGGCGAATAGCGCCAGCGGCGGTTAAGAACGACTTCTACGTCGTCAAACAATTTCTTGGAAATGATTGGCTCGTGATTTCCTTCATGCACCTCGCCCACATAACTGAAATGGCCGTAGTAAATGGGATTGGACAGAATGGCGGAAATAAAAGTGGGGCCGACTAATTTGCCTGTTGATGTCCGCACGCCGCGCTCGCCGAAAACGTGTCGCAAGCTGTCGAGCGTTTCCTTGCCAGTCGCATAGCGCTCAAATGCTTCTTTGACAATGGGTGCGCGCTCCCGATCCACGCTGATGCGTTTGACGCGGGAATCATTCAAATATCCAAAGGGAGCACGACCGGGATATTCGCCCTTGCGGACCTTTTCGCGCAATCCGCGCTTGGTATTCTCTGAAAGAGCATCAACGAAGTATTTGCTGAATCCAAAATCATTATGAAGCATGAGCTTGCCTTGCGGCGTGTTTTCAAACCATGAGCGGGGGAATTTGAGCGTTTTGATTATTCCGGTATCCAGCAGATAAATAATTTTGCCGGCATCGACGCTGTTGCGGGCGAGGCGGTCAGGATGCCACGCGAGAATTCCAATGGCTTCACCGCCTTCAATCCGGGCGAGCATGTCATTAAAAATCGGTCTGCCCGGTATTTTGGCAGACTGTTTTTCAATCAATTCGGAAACAATCTCGATTTGCTCGCGTGCGGCAAACTCGCGCAATTCATGGATTTGCCCGTCAATGGAGAGGACTTGTTTATCCTCAACATCGGTGGATTTGCGGGCGTAGAGAAAAAATCTTGATATGGTGTTCATGGCATTTATTGTAGAATATAATGCTTGCTCGTGCAAGCATTACGAATAAAAAAGAAGAATTCCCGGTGGTAAAATTAATCGTTCTTCCATCGGGCATTCGCCGCGCGTCGGGCAATCCGCGAGCGGACCGCTGCCGAAAGTTTTTTCGCCCGCGCCTTACCCCCTTTTGACGCGCCCAATTTTGAGAGCGCCACCGCTGCCGGATTTTTTTTATGCTGAATGGGTTTGCGAGACATGAGGATTAAGTAATCAAAATTGGAACGTGAGTAAATGGTAGTGTATCAGAAAATTTTTGTGCGGACTACGCACAATTATTAAATCGCAACTCGTCTGTCCTCGACTGCAAAAAAGCCCGTGGTTCCTGCGTAAAACCGTGGTCACTACTCGTCGAAAAATCTCCGAGTGGTGGAATGGAGTGTTTGTATAACGCGGCTCGAACTTTTTTTCAAGGACAGCCGTGATCTGGAGGCGGCGGGGGTTGAACTTTCAGGGTATCCCCACACCCTTCCCCGCTGTGGGGAGTGCCAGTGATTCGTTTTCACCCTGTGTTTACAATGCTGTCGTCGCTGTTTGTGTTGGCTCCTCCACCCCCGACTTCGGTCGGTTTTTCCGCTCATCGCGGCTGTCCTTGAAAAAAAGTTCGAGCCGCGTTATACAAACACTCAATGATATTTAGTCCAGACAGAATTATTGGTCCGTTCCGCGGCAAGGTCACTGACTTTGGTGGTGACATCGGACTGACAAGTGACTTCTACCCTGTACCCGGTTCACGAGTGCTGTGTGTTCTCGTACCTCCTTGGAAAGCTGAAGCTGATTATTATAAATTAGTGCGTAAGCGCGTCTTTGAGGCAGGGTACTCATGCCTCGAATATAAGATAGCTTCATCGCTCCTTTCGCCGGACTATGAATATACACGCAATGCCTTCAAAGAAGTGATCAGCCGTGTCCGGTCAGGTATCGAAGGTATGGTACAGCAGCATGCATTCAAGGAGGTCCAAGTGATCGGAGTTAGCATTGGATGTATAGAGGCAGCTATGATAGCCAATCATAACTCTCATGTAACCAAACTCGTTCTCGTCGCTCCTGGAAGTGATCTTGCTGAATCAATGTGGTATGGCCTCAAAACACAGAACGTCCGGCATTTATTTGAAGAACAGGGGATCACGCTAGATTTTTTGAAGGAGGCCTGGTATGACCTCGCTCCGGAACATAATTTTGATGGTCTCAAAGGAAAAGAAATTGAAATATATATTTCAAAATGCGATGTCAATATTCCCTATAGATTCGGGAGAAAACTGGCTGATGAGATGATGGCTTATGGACTCAATCCGCGCGTTAGTGAAAATAGGTATCTCGGTCATTATTTGACGGTTCTGAAATATCTATGGAATGGAGAGATCAAATGATATAGTATGTCATATGAGCAAAGAGGATATAGGACGTAAAATTGTGGAACTTGAGGTGGCTATGCAGTCGCCAGATTTTTGGTCCAACAAAGAAAAAGCACAGGCAGTCATAAAAGAACTTCAGAATTTGAAAGACAATCTCGAAGGTATTGGAAAATACGATAAAGGCGATGCGATCCTTACAATATTGTCCGGTGCAGGTGGAGATGATGCAGAAGATTTCTCAGGCATGCTCATGCGCATGTATCGCAAATATTCCGACGGCAAAGGTTGGGGCTGGTCTGTCATCAACAGCAGTGAAAATGATCACGGGGGATATCGAAATGTCAGCGTGGAAATCACCGGCAAAGCCGGACAAGGAAAAGTTTTCGGCACATTGCAGAATGAGTCAGGCGTTCATCGGCTTGTGTGTATTTCACCTTTCAATTCCAATGACAAGCGTCAGACATCTTTTTCGCTTGTTGAAATAATTCCGAAACTTGAAAAAGCATCCGCGAACGACGTCGTCATTTCCGAAAACGATATCGAGATAAGTATTGCGAAATCAGGCGGACCTGGTGGTCAGAATGTTAATAAGCGTGAGACTGCCGTTCGGTTGCTGCACAAGCCGACCGGTATTTCCATTCACGTCACATCGGAACGTTCACAGGCACAAAATCGCGAGAAGGCCATGGAAATTCTTCGCGGCAAATTGTGGAAACGTTCGGAAGAGGAGCGAATAGCAAAAGAGCGCGGTATGCAAATATCCTCGACCACATCAATTGAATGGGGGAATCAGATCAGGTCATATGTTTTGCATCCATATAAAATGGTCAAAGATCATCGCACGAATGTCGAAACATCGCAGGTAGACAAGGTTTTGGAGGGTGATCTGGATGAGTTTATTGAGGCGGAAAAGGAATTGTAAAGAACAGCAGTAATGTGCTCCAGAGGCTACTTTCGGACTGAGCGAAGGCGAAGGAGAAGGAGGTGCGGCTTCAGCAGAAGCCGACACCGTTAGCCGAAGGGGCACGTTACTGCTGTTCGTAAATCTCTCGTCCTGATATACTTACTCTATGATTTACTACGATAAAGTCTCGAAAAAATACCCTGATTCATCCGTGGCTCTGGATAACGTTAGTTTCGGCGTCGAACCAAAGGAATTCATCACCATCGTCGGTCCATCCGGGGCTGGCAAAACTACCCTGATGAAAATGCTCATAGCTGAAGAATGGCCGAGCGAAGGCGCCGTCTTTTTCGAATCGGCGAATATTCATCGTCTGTCCAAAAAGGAAATGATAAAGTTGCGTCGCCGTATCGGTACGGTTTTTCAGGATTACCGGCTTATTCCAAATAAAACCATATACGAGAATATTGCGTTTGCCATGGAAGCATCGGGTCGCACTGACCGTGAAGTAGCTTCGGATGTTCCGCATGTGCTGGAACTTGTCGACCTCGGACATAAAATATGGAATTTCCCCAAAGAATTGTCAGGAGGTGAACGTCAGCGTGTGGCAATCGCGCGTGCCATCGTGACTCAGCCGGACATTATCATTGCCGACGAACCGACAGGTAACCTCGACCCGACGAATACATACGAGATCATTCGTATTCTCCGCAAGATCAATGAACTCGGCACGACCGTGCTTCTCACAACTCACAATAAGGGGGTTGTGGATACGATTGGGGGGAGGATCATCACTATGGACAAAGGGAAGGTCATCAAGGATGATAAGAACGGAAAATATATTCTTTAGCTACGCCGCACATGCCTATCTGCTATAATTAGCTCATGATATTAACTACTTTAAAAAGAATAACTCGCACAGGTTTCGTGAATTTCTGGAGAAATGGCTTTTTGTCATTTGCGGCTATCGTAGTGATTACATTGTCTCTCTGTGCGTTCGGAGCGATCCTTTTCACCGGCGCATTCGGACGATCAATGCTTGCTGATGTCAAAGACAAAGTCGATATCAATGTCTACTTCGCATTATCTGCTCCGGAGACTGACATGCTGGCCTTGCAAAAAGATCTGAATCATCTTCCGGAGGTTGCGAGCACGACATATACTTCCCGAGATGCGGCTTTGGCTACATTCAAGGCGAAATGGCAGAGCAACGCGCTTATCATGCAAGGCCTCGACGAGATCGGCAGCAATCCATTCCCGGCCTCCCTCAATATCAAAGCCATTGATCCGGGAAAATATGGCGGCATTGCAAATTTCATTCAGAATAAAAATCCGACAGCTGGCGATGGCACTCCTATCATTGAAAAGATTAATTACGAGCAGAACAAACGCATCATCGACCGCTTGAGCAAGATTATTCCCGCTGTCGAACAGACAGGCATCGCTATAGCGATTATCCTGGTCATTGTAGCCATGATCGTCGTGTGGAATACGATCCGTCTGGTGATCTTTACCGCAAAAGATGAAATATCGGTCATGAAGCTGGTTGGTGCAAGCAATACATATGTGCGAGGGCCTCTGGTCGTTTCCGGCATCATCTATGGCATTGTGTCAGCTCTCATCACCCTCATTCTCATGGCGGCACTTGCGTATTGGGGCGATACGATAGTTTTGCGTCTGGCCGGTGTGGAAGTCGCATCAGATTTTGAATTGGTTGTGAATGTCTTGTCCACTTATTTCGTCCGCAACTTCACACAGATCTTCGTGATCATAATGGGGGCAGGCATACTTCTCGGGGGCATATCAAGTTATATCGCAGCGCGAAAATATTTGAAGATATAAATCAGGCAGGTTCTGTATTAATCAATAAAAAAGCCGACAAGGTGTCGGCTGCGGGATCACTCATTTTTCAATTTCCATTCATAAGTGAGGCTCTTTTCTCCATGCGTCCGCAGTATTTTCCTTGAAGAAAACCTGTTCGGCACTACGCAGACAAAAGGGAATAGCTGCCGTAAAATTGGAAGCCCTGGTGTTTTCTCCGAGTACTCCTCATTTTTTTCGTACATATCCCTTTCCATGAGGATGAAGGATCGCCGGTGTCCAAAATTAATTTCCAGGTGTTTGTACCGAGCTTCCAGGACAGCCTGATCTTTCCGGACATCAATGAACACGAACGGTCCTTTGAAGCCTAGTTTTTCTTTCAGGCAATTCTGCACGACTTCCTGGCGTTCATCTCTATTTACTCCATGAGGGATCTTTACGCTGACGCTGTAAGCTGTCCGCAACAACTCGGGCTTTGTGCCCGTGAACCTCTCGGCTTCGCGCAAGATGCGGATACCGCTGGGAATACGATATACATCTACGACAACCGATGAGACGTGCTTTTCGATTGCCCAAGGCCCATCTTTATACGGATAAGTAATGACTTCCACGACATCGCTCTGGATATCGCGGTGGAGGCATTCCAGCGATCCCTCCGGCCATTGCCTGAGAGGTATTTTTGCTTTCCTGAGTTGACGCGCCAATTCCCGCATACTGATACTGCTCGCTAATTTTTCCATAGTTCCTTTATTCGGTTGTTCTCTGGTTAGTACATTACACGACTGGCGGAATGGTGCAAGCATCAACACACTTTCACTTTGTTGTCTAAGTAGACAAGTGCATGCCCACTTGTTTAGAATAGAGCCATGAAACGACGAGCAGCCAAGGCCAAGACTATCAAGAAATCTACACCAAAAAAATCAAAGGTAGTTTCGAAGGCGCTCAATCACAAATACATCTTCGTCATCGGCGGCGTGATGTCCGGCGTAGGAAAGGGTATTGCCTCATCTTCCATCGGAACATTGCTCTCGGCAAAAGGCTTTCAAGTCAATCTGATCAAAGTTGATCCGTATTTGAATGTTGATGCAGGTACAATGAATCCTACGGAACACGGCGAGGTGTTCGTTTTGAATTCCGGTCTGGAGACCGATCAGGATATGGGAAATTATGAACGTTTCCTGGGACGCGATCTGACCGGCAACGATTACATTACGAGCGGGATGGTCTACAAGCACGTTATCGAAAAAGAGCGCGCACTTGAGTATGGAGGTAAGTGCGTCGAAGCAGTTCCTCATATCCGTGACGAGATAGTTCACAGGTTCGAGCATTCCGCCAAGGTCAATAAATCGGACATTTCCATCATCGAGATCGGCGGAACGGTGGGTGATTATCAGAACGTGATGTTCATCGAAGCGGCTCGCGTGCTGAAGATCAGGCATCCGCATGATGTGATCTTCATTATGGTGAGTTATTTGCCTATTCCCGGCGCGCTTGGCGAAATGAAAACCCGTCCGACCCAGCATGCGGTATATCATCTTGCTTCGTATGGCGTGACTACGGACATCATCATCGCCCGCGGAACATTGCCGCTCGATGCCCGCCGCAAGGAAAAAATCGCCACAGCTTGTAACATTCCCGCCAAGCGAGTTATTTCCGCGCCGGATATCAAAAGCATTTACGATGTGCCTATCAATTTCAAAAAGGATAAGCTGGATGACATTGTTCTTGAGGCGTTGAATATTTCGGGAGAGCAGAGCAAAAGAATCAGAAGTTTTTCCGCTTCCGCCCTCCCGACCATTTCATTCAATGAATGGGTGAAGATGGCGCGCAGTATAAAAAATCATACCAAGCATACGCTCAACATTGCCATTGTCGGAAAATATTTCAATACGGGCGATTTCATTTTGTCGGACGCGTATATTTCAGTTCTCGAAGCGATCAAATTTTCAGGATGCGCGGTTGGCGTGAAGCCGATCATTCACACGGTCAATGCGCGCGATTTCGAAAAAGCACAAAAAGGGGTTGATCCATATGCACAACTTGAGAAAATGGACGGCATCGTTGTTCCGGGAGGATTTGGCGAATCAGGCATTGAAGGCAAGCTCAATGTCATCAGATATGCCCGCGAACACGCCATTCCATATTTCGGACTCTGCTATGGCATGCAGCTCATGACCATCGAATATGCGCGAAATGTCCTGTGTCTAAAAGGCGCGCAGACGGCCGAGATAGATCCGAAAGCGCCGCATCTCGTCATCGACATCATGCCTGATCAGAAGAAAAAAATTGCACAAGGAGAGTATGGCGGCTCGATGCGCTTGGGACAATATCCGGCGAAACTATTGAAAGGTTCGGTTGCGGCGGCGGCATATGGGTCAAGTGTCGTGCAAGAGCGCCATCGTCATCGCTATGAAGTGAATCCGAAATATATCGACAGGCTCGAGAAGAAAGGTCTGGTGTTCTCAGGCAAATCTCCTGACGGCACTCTCATGGAAATCGCAGAATTGCCTCGTGCCGTGCATCCATTTTTCCTCGGCACGCAATTCCATCCTGAATTTTTGGCCCGACCGCTTGCGCCGCATCCTTTGTTTACGGAATTCATGAAGGCGGCGAAGGAGAGAAATAAGAAGGAGAAGGAAGTTAGAAGCGACCGGCAGGGTGTAGAAATGAGTGGTGCTGAAAGCGGGGAACAACCAATCATGCTGGCTTCTCTCGAAACGAATACTGTGGAGACTTCGGAAATATCATAATGAGCGCATCCCTTGAATTTTATACCTCATTGCCTACGAAACGGATGGGTGCCGGAGCTTTATTTTTTAATACTGCCGGAAATATTCTCATTGTAAAACCAACTTATAAGGATTGCTGGGAAATTCCCGGAGGTATTGTTGAGGAAAATGAATCTCCGCGGCAAGCTGTTGAAAGAGAGGTGCATGAAGAAATCGGATTAAAGTGCCGCGTGATTACATTGTTATCTACGGACTATCAGCATCCGGTTGAGCAAAAAACAGAAAGCATCATGTTTATATTCGAAGGGGGAGTGCTTGATGAAAAAGAAATCAATCAAATAAAAATTGACGGCACAGAACTTTCTGAATACAGGTTTGTACCGCTTGCCGAAGCGATGAAGTTGTTGAGTCCTGTCTTGGCTCGCAGGATGGAGCAGACAGTTATGGCGCATAAAAATAAAACCGCTGTGTATCTGGAGAATAGGGAAATTCCAATTTAACTATCACTACTCATGTCCATCCAGCACCTGCTCATTCAGAGTAAAGCCTAGTATTGTCGAAATTTATTTTTTCTTCATCCAGATTTTAACTTTATTTTATTTAGAATTTATCTCGACATGCTTTGATATAGGCATGCCTAAGGATTTCAAAAAATGGTTCGAATTAAAACCGCGACTGAATGGCCGTAATTTACCTGTTGATTTTTATGTAAAACAAGGTGATATTTGGTGGTGCTCGCTTGGGGCGAATATCGCAGTTGAGATTGATGGCAAGAATGAGCTTTATGATAGGCCTGTGCTCGTCATGAAAATTTTTAATATTGACCATGTACTAGTGATTCCGTTGAGTCACTCCAAAGGTAATAGTTTATATTATGTTCCGATAAAATCTATGTCCGCCGAAAGTGTTGCAGTAATCTCTCAAATGAGAGCCATAAGTACTCGAAGACTTTTGCGTAAAATGCGTTTGATTGTGAGCCGTGAAGATTTTTTAAATGTTCAAATTTCGGTGAAAAATATCTTATTCACTTGATAATCGAAACCCCCACAGTTGTGGGGGAATCTCGGAACCTTCACAAAGGAAGGCATTAATATAGTAAGTATACTACTTGGTACATTGCAGTCAATAGTCTCCTGTAATTTTTTATGGCATAATTCACCAGTGCACAAAGAATATGAAGTAAAAATATTGAATATCGACCCTGCAACTATCGAACAGAAATTGCAGTCCATCGGGGCTGTCAAAGAAGGTGACTACCTGTATCGCTCATGCTCATTCGATTATCCCGACTTTCCACTCAACAAGAATAATTCCTGGGTCCGTTTGCGCGACGAAGGAAACAAAACCATGCTGGCGTACAAGCGCCGCTTGGGCGTAACGTCGAATGCCGGGAATGACGAAGGTATGGAGGAAATCGAAGTTGAAGTTAGTGATTTCGAAAAGACAAAGCAGTTTCTTCTGAAAATCGGGATGATCATTAAATTCGAACAGGAGAAAAAGAGAACCCGCTTCGTGAAAGATGATATCGAGTTCGATATCGATACGTGGCCTCGTTTGCAGCCGTATATGGAAATCGAAGGGAAGAGCGATGAGGCGGTTTATGCAGCTATGGCGCTTCTAGGTATAGATCGTACAGATGCCCTGAAGTGTTCGATGTCGCAAGTGTATGAAATGAACGGCATTAAGGATATGGAATATACAAAAATGACATTCGATGAGTTTGTGAAAAGAAGCGAAAATTAAAGAAAGGTAAAAATACCGGGCTGTTTGTCAGAATAAAAAATCCCGCTTGGCAAAGGCGAGATTTTACGATCCTGCGGTCCACGGTTTCCATTCAAAGATGATGTCGCGATTGATGCAATGTTCGATGTATCCGCTAGGATTATATAATACTTTCTCAATCACGCATTCGAATACGTGCCGATGATATGCCGCTAGAAGTCCGGGCCATTTTTCAGATGGTACCGGATCGCGGTGCTCGATTTTCATCGCAGTCGGCAGAGCATAGTGCCATCGATTGGAGAACTTCAATTCCTCCACCAAGCATCGCCGTGCAGTTGCGTGGGGACGTTCTCCTTGTTTCATCGTTTCGGCAATCCCGTTGTATCCTCGCGGCAGGATCTTGCCTGACTCGTGGAAAACCTGGTGCTTCTCGAATAGTTCAAGCAGTTGCCGGTCTTCGTCAGTGTAAAAGACGGTTACGACGGCAACATTGACGTCGATGATGAGTTGTTCTGCCGGAGTTCCGGGGTTTCGAAAAGCGATCTGGTCCCTCCTCATTTGCTCGTACAGGTCATCGAATGATCTGCCGGTTCCCGTACCCCATGTTTTCCAGGGGATCTGGGCTTAAGTAAACTTCCGTGTTGGTCAAGGTAGACGAGATCGCTTGATATGCGAGCTATATCGTCTGTTTTGAAGAATGTATACTTTTAATACAGTAAAGAGGGACGCAAAAGAAACCCATTCATTTTGGAATGAGCAGCAACCTATATATACAGCCGAGAAACACTCGTGTTGAATTTCTGTGCGCCTACAAGAGCACAAAATACCAACACTAATGTTTACTTAACCCGGGGATCTGGGCGTTTTCCAGGATGGCAATGATTTGATTTTGATTTTTGACAGGGCTTTGTTTGGTCGAGTGCAAGATATGTCTCACCTCCTTTCTGGTTGTTTTATAACAAGTTTTGCGCTATTCTGCAATGTACCTTGCGGGATCGTCTAATGGTAGGACACAGCTCTCTGAAAGCTGTTATCTTGGTTCGAATCCAAGTCCCGCAGCAGTCATGTGACAGGTTCGGGGTACCGAGAGGTATCGTCGATCCTCATTCGTTTCTTTTACGGCTCAAAGCTGTTTTCTGTGTTAAAATTGCAATAATGTTTCGATTCGGGGCGAAAACGTGCAGCCTGATTTTTGGGATGAGATCGATGCGTTTTTCTATCCCCAGAACACCGGAATTACATGGGTTGAATACGGTAATAAACACCATCCGGATGGCTGGCAACTCATTACTTGGAATGATCATGCTCATTTGGGGTAATAGGCCCTGCAAAGTTTCGTCTACACACTGTCCATGAAAAAAATGAATCCCAAAACCCATTCAGAATCGGAAGCAAAAATGCCGGCAGATCTCCGCAAGATTCTCGCGGCCAGCTCGAAGACGAAGGCACAATGGAGTGACCTCACACCGATTGCACGGAGGGATTTCATCAGTTGGATAGAGTCGGCAAAATTACCGGAAACACGCACACGCCGGATCGAGAGCGTTCCTTCGAGGCTGGCGTCAGGAAAGCGACGTCCATGCTGTTATGCATTGGTACCCATGAATCTATATACAACTCTCTCAGCTCACCCGAAGGCGAAAGCAGTGTGGAAGGACCTTACGCCGACAGAGCGCAGAGATTTTGTCAGTTGGATAGATTCCGCTACAGAATCGGAAACGCGTACCGGCCGCATCGAGAAAGTGTGCACGATGTTGGCGAAGGGGAAGCGACGTCCTTGATGTGTTTCAGTATAATGATCTTATATTCCAATGAAATCAAAATGTGATATTACAGCTATGATTGTTATTCCCATCCTAGCGGCTCTTGTGACGGTGCTTTCTCATACAAATCTTAATTAAAACAAACAACTGCCGGATATCCGGCAGTTGTTTGTTTTTTACATTGAGTGCTATGCGCTATAGTACTATGGAGTGTTCGGCTTTTTGGGCTCGTCATCGTTCTCGGGTGTGTCTTTTTCGTCTTCAATGGGGCTGGTGTTTTTTGGATAACGTGCGGTGATCATATGTATTGTTGGCATGTTCCTAAAGTAATAAATCGACTAAAAGTATAGCCGTGTCGGATTGGAAATAATGACAGTATAATGTTTCAAGCACCTGCCGTCCCTTGTTGTTTTATTCAAAGTATTGTGTAGAATGGAACTAGATGAAACAAGAGGAAACTATATGAAACTATCGAAAGGCCTGAACCGCCTATTAACGGTTCTTTATCTCCGTCGCAAGAGGGTGGAGTGGAGCGGAGAGGTTCCGGACATAGATATGCGTCGCCCTCCCAAATTCGATCTTACTGGATCCGGAAGGCTCGTACTCGGTTCGGGGGTGAAGATCTTCACCCGCCTCGGACACAGCCTTTTCCAAGTCAGTGATGGAGCGGTCATTACCATTGGAGATCGCGCTGTCCTGAACAGCGTACATTGGATCCACGCTGAAAAGGAAATCACGATCGGGCCTCATGCGCTCGTCGGACCAGGAGTCAGTATCATTGACTCCGATATGCATCCCAAGTGGCCTGGGGACAATCGGGCGCCTCAACCAGTCGGGTTGGGATGGAATTGCTGGATCGGCATGGGCAGCAGCATTCTGCCTGGAATTGAAATCGGAGATCACTCCATAGTCGGCGCATCGTCGGTCGTCACCAAGAGCATTTCTCCCAAGACGATGGTTGCAGGTAATCCTGCCCGCATCCTCAGATCATTCGAGTGTCCTGACAACTGGATCAGGGAACACTGCACTGGAGAATAGAATTCCTTTTTTCACAGCGCGCCACTAACACGGCGCGCCTTTTTATTACCTGATCCAGCAGGATTTACTCCAAGAGCGAATCTACTGATTCGCCTACCGGGTCAAAGCTGCCATTTTCCCGGCAATGGAAATGAGGCGCTGAATACGCTGCCTTTTCCAAGAACGCTTTGCGCTTCGACGCTGCCTCCATGAGCCTCTGCGATCCATTTTACGATCGAAAGTCCGAGACCGCTTCCGCCAAAATCTTTTGAGTGGGATTTTTCTCCGCGATAGAATCGTTCGAATATGTTGGGAAGATCTTTTTCTGAAATACCGATTCCGTCATCTGCAATCAATATAACCACGCGACTCTTTTCGGCTCTTCCGCTGATCCGGATATGTCCACCTTCTTTTCCATACGAAATAGCATTCGCGATAATGTTGGTAAAAAGACGCTCGAGGTAGTATTTGTCTCCGACTATCTTTGACCCTGGAATCGGCGCCACTTTTATCGAAATGTTTTTTTTCGAAGCCATGCCCGCGTGCCGCCGAGCCACGCCCTTGACTACGTTTCCTATTTCGACCATGTACGAGTGCAGATTCTTTCTGAAGTTGCCTTCTTTCGTCGTGAGAAGGGAGAGGTCGGAAAAGATGTCTGCGAGGAGGAGAACTTCCACGTTGATTGCCTGAAGGGCTTCTTCAGGCGCGATTTTCTTCCGCAGGGCGAGGTCGACATTGCCACGAATGATAGCGAGAGGCGTTCTGAGTTCATGAGTCGCGTCAGAGATGAAGCCGATTTTTTCTTTTTCTTGCTTCAAAATGAGAGCAAGCTTTCTTGCTTCTTCAGCCTTTTTTTTATCGGTAAGGTCGACATTCACGGCTACTGCGCCGATAACTTTTCCGTGCCGGTCATGAATCGGCGCGCCGTACGCTTCGGCAAGCCAATGCTTGCCTGATGGCAGTTCTATTTCGGCTTCAATGGGACCCACAAGGCGATTTTCGGTGATAGCTCGTTGGAGGGTAAGTTCTTTCGGTTTCAGACTTTTTCCATTTACAACATGACGATACTTGTGCCCTGTAATAAGAGTTTCTTTGTTTGTTGCGGTAATGTGTATGTCTGGTCCCATTTCCATTTTCTCCCGCATGTAGGGATTCACCTCGATGTCCGTGCATGTGGGGTCAAGAGAAAAGGTGACTCCGACCGGAAGAGCGTTCATGAGTGCTTCGAATCGCTGATTGGCTTCGAAGAGCTTTTGTTGGGCAGTTCGTTTCTCGGTGAGATCACGAATGAAGCACTGTATCATTGTTTTCCCGTTAACCTTGAATGTATGCGTGTTGATCTCCACTATTTTTTTCGATCCTGTTTTTGGTGCAAGTTCCATATTTTCATACAAAGCCTCATCCGTCCGCTGAAGATCATCAAAAAGTATCTTACTCGTAAAATCCCTATTGAAAATCCGAAGCCCGGATATTTTTTTGCCAATAATTTTCTTTTTGCCATAGCCAAAAAGTTTCTCGATAAAGGGATTTGCCTCGGTTACAATCTGAGTTTTGTAATCCACAACCAAAATACCGATCTGTGCCGTTTCGAAAAGTCGGCGATAGCGGGTTTCGAGTATGTTGATGTGTGTTGTATTGGGCATGCAAATGGTCGGTTACTTTCCGTTGCGCCGTATTCCTAAGACTATTCCCGCAGGGTATATCCCACGCCGCGCACTGTATGGATCAAAGGTTTCAGGGAAGGGGAGTCGATTTTCCTGCGCAAGTATCGCATATGGACGTTGAGCTCGTTGTTGCTTTCCTTGAATTTGGCATTCCATGCAACTTCTATGAGCTGACGCCTGGTGAGGGCTTCTCCCTGGTGCCGCAAAAGCATGTCCAGAAGGCGATACTCCTTGGGAGTAAGGGAGATACTCTTTCCGGCCCGGGTAATCTCGTGTTTTTTCGTATCCAGGACGAGATCGCTGATTTTCAATATGAGAGAGTCGGCTGTTTTGCGTCGGCGGAGCACTGCTCGGATGCGCGCGAACAATTCGTCAATTCCGAATGGTTTGGTCAGATAATCATCTGCGCCGATATCCAGTCCCGAAACGCGGTCTTCGATGGTGGCACGCGCCGTGAGCATGATGATCGGGGTATGTATATGGCGTGCACGGAGTTCCCGGCATACTTCGAGTCCGTCCTTTTTTGGAAGCATGATATCGAGAATAATCAGGCCATAGTTATTGGTGAGAGCTTTGTTCAGGCCGTCCTCGCCATTGAAGGCAAGATCAACCGTGTAGCGCTCGCTTGTGAGCGCCCTTTTCACTATTTCCGCCAGTTTTTTTTCGTCTTCAATGACGAGGATAGTCATATAGTCATTATTGTACC
>DHWH01000015.1:0-226 GCA_002413065.1 Patescibacteria group bacterium UBA5187 | reverse complement strand
CAAGTCCTATGGAGGTGTTTTGTTAAAGATGACGGATTCATATGTATTATTATGTTAAATATACATTAATACTTATCAACAGCTAGTACACAGATTAATCCCATATTTAGAGCTTTTTAGGTCTTGTCTTATTAACAGGTGTACACTAATATTAAATTATTATTAAATCTGTAACAATTATAAATTAAAATAATATTAAAATAATTATGATTAATCACATTACATC